>JAZOQL010000160.1:0-15370 GCA_045656065.1 Rikenellaceae bacterium
GGTGCATTCATCGAAATCGCTCCGGGTGTTGAAGGTTTGATCCACGTTTCTGAAATGTCTTGGTCACAACACTTGCGCTCAGCTCAAGAGTTTATGAAAGTGGGCGACGAAGTTGAAGCAGTTATCTTGACTCTCGACAAACAAGAACGTAAGATGTCTTTGGGTATCAAACAGTTGACTCAAGATCCGTGGGAAAATATCGAAGCTAAATATGCTGTTGGTACTAAACACTCAGCACGCGTACGCAACTTCACTAACTTCGGCGTATTCGTTGAAATCGAAGAAGGCGTTGATGGCTTGATCCACATCTCAGACTTGAGCTGGACTAAGAAAATCAAACACCCGTCAGAATTCACACAAATCGGTTCTACAATCGAAGTTGTTGTTCTGGAAATCGACAAGGAAAACCGTCGTTTGAGCCTCGGTCACAAACAACTCGAAGAAAATCCGTGGAATGCTTTCGAAGCTAAATATGCTACAGACTCAGTTCACGAAGGTACAATCCAAGAAATCAGCGACAAAGGTGCTATCGTAACTTTGGACGGCGTTGAAGGTTTTGCTCCGGCAAAACAGTTGGTTAAGGAAGATGGTTCTACATTGAAACTCGGCGAAACAGCTCAGTTCAAGGTAGTTGAATTCTCTAAGTCAACTAAACGCATCACATTGTCTCACACTCGTTTGTTCGACGATGCTAAACGTGCAGAAGAAAAGGCTGAACGTGCAGCTGCTAAAGCTGAAGCTCGTCAAAAAGACAAAGATCAAGTAACTGTTCAAATGATCAACGCAAAGATGGAAAAAACAACTTTGGGTGATGTAACAGGCTTGTCTGAGTTGAAGAGCCAATTGGAAGCTAAACAAGAATAAGCAATGCGATTTGAGGTCACCGTTCTCGGCTCGAGTTCGGCAGTGGCCGACAATCGGAAACACCATTCTGCTCACGTGCTAAATGCGCGTGAGCAGTTTTATTTGATAGATTGTGGCGAGGCTACGCAGATTCAGCTCAGAAGATACGGAGTCAATCCGCTTAAAATCAATCATATATTCATATCTCATTTGCACGGCGACCACGTTTTTGGATTGCCCGGTATGATTTCTACTTTGGGGTTTATGGGCAAGCGGACTCCGCTGCACATTTATGCTCCGTCGCCGATAACAAAGTATGTGGAGTATCATAAGGAGCTGTTCGAGAGCGAGTTGGCGTATGAGATTGTGGTGCACGAGGTGAACAATACCGAGCATCAGTTGATTTATGAAAACAAGGTGCTGGAGGTGTGGAGCATTCCGCTGAGGCACAGTGTGGCTACGTCGGGGTATCTGTTCAGGGAGAAGGTGCCGCCGAGAAATGTTCGTAAGGAGTGCATCGAACGCTATGGGCTGACTCCGCAAGAAATCGTAGCTATAAAGGCAGGTAGTCCGTTGCGTCTGGAAAATGGCGAAGTGGTTGATAATGAGTTGCTGACATATTTGCCATATAAGCCTCGCAGCTATGCTTATTGTTCGGATACGAGTGCGTCTGGCAAGGTGGCAGAAATTGTATCGGGAGTGGATTTGTTGTACCACGAGGCTACGTTTGCAGAGGACCAGCACACGATGGCTCGCAAGACGGGACATTCGACGGCTCGGCAGGCAGCCAAGATTGCTGCGCAGGCGGGCGTAGGGCGATTGCTGATAGGTCACCACTCATCTCGATATAAAACTTCCGATGTATTGCTGGCCGAGGCTCGAGAGATTTTCCCCGATACGCTCGACGCCGTAGAGGGCGAAATTTTTAAAATTGACTTGATGCAAAATAAATTATAAAAAAAAGTTTGGAAAGTCGATTTTTTTTTTCGTATCTTGCCGCCGTAAGAACGCGTTGTTCTTATGTAAAAATTTAAAAGATATGAAAAACAGATTTAGCAAAATGGCATTGATATGCCTCACTGCAATGGCGGTAGCTGTGTCGGCTGATGTATATTCACAAACTCCAGATTCGGTTGCGTTTAAATACGAGACAAAAACTCGCCAGAAAAATTTTGAAGAGTTTTTTGAAAAGTGTCCTCCATCAACGGCAGATGATTATACCATAAGAACTTATATTGAATCTCGTATTGTTCTGAAAGGAGATTCTACAAGAATTAAGTTCTCGTTTAATCCGCTTAAGGTGACTAAAATTGAGTTGGAAACAGCCGGGTCTACAACTCAAGAAGATATTAAAAACGGAATGTGGACGGCTGTAGTTAAACCTAAGGCCTCTGGTTATTTGAAACAGAATATATATGTAAAAGGGGTTAAATTTGCGGAAGGTATGCCTCTATTCCTTATTTTTGTTTTGGAGCCAGACGAGTATAAGGAAGTTCGTGCAAAAGCAGATGAGTGTGAGGCAAAGGGAGACCTCGGAGAATTTAATAGATATCTTCGTACTAAATTTGCCAAATATTATAATCATCAATTTCCTATGTGGAATAGGTAAAAAAGAGCCTGCCAAATCATCGGCAGGCTTTTTTGTTTTAGAATGTTAACTATTTAACTTTCAGGATTTCAGAGTGTTTGTCAGCAGCTACTGCGCGTTTCCAAGCCTCGTTGTAACCCGGTTGTTCGGGTGATGCCGGAATCTTGCGGTTGTTGCCGTTGTCAAGGAACTTGCCATCTTTTTCCTTCATAATGTTGCCGTCTTTGTACTTAACCAACAGATAGTGGTCGAGCTGTGTCCAAGTGTCGAACAACTTTTGTGCAGTGCGTTCTGAGAAGTCGGTCAGACATTCGATTGCAGCTGCCTTATCCTTAGCATAGAGTTCTGTCAAGCCCTTGTCCATTACTTCGAGTTGAGTCAGACAGTCGTTTTCAAACTTGTCGATTACCTTGTGGATATCCTCGCTGATGCGGTCGTAGCGCAGGTATGAGAAGTTTGTTACGCGGTTTACCAACCAGAACAGTGAGGTCGGTGAGTATTCGGTCATAGAACCATTTTCTTCGCTGATGCATTCAGGTACGCGTGTAGCACCACAATAAATCGGAGTAACTGTCGAGTTGCCAGTATCATCTACGCCAAACCAGAATACACCACCAATCGGGTTAGGCAGCCAAGAACGGCATTGTCCCAAGAACCAGAAACCGGTCTGTTGTGTCGCAGTAGCACGTTCGTTTACATATTTCACGCCGTCTACTTCGAATTGCATTGGTCTCCAACGGTAGGGAAGTCCGTGTCCGCCAGCGCCAATGTCAGTGTGCATATCCATCGGAGTGCCATCATAGTGGTCGCGCATCAGTTCCAATGTAGCGCGTACGGTCAGTTTTTCTGCTGGCTTAACCCACAACGGCATACGGTTGTTAGGATTGTGTCCCATTGCGTAGTCGAGATACTTGTCCATATCTTCAGTAGACTTAGCGTTTCTGAAGATAGCCCAAACGCGAGCTTCGCAAGCACGCATAGCGCTGAAATCCAGCGGCGCATAAGCGTCGCAGAAGCTGAATTCAGAATCTTTGCCTTTGAAGTATTTCATCTCGCGAGCAAAGTCGATGACATCTTTCGAGTACATACAGTTTTCAGGGTCGTCCATCGGGAAGTTGCTGATACGAGCCTGGTTAGCGTGTGCCGAAATGTAACCATCGGGAACTCGCAGCGCTACCCATACTGCGCCTTTGTTCACGTTTTCGCCCTTCTTGTTGAATTTCATACCCTTGCTGATGATCTCCATATACCACACTTCGTTCGGGTCTGCGATTGAGAATGATTCGCCGCTTGATGCGTAACCATATTTTTCAACCAATTCTGCGATGACCTTGATAGCCTCGCGAGCAGTGCGTGCACGTTGCAATGTGGTGTAAATCAATGAACCATAGTCCATAATTGCAGTTGAGTCGTACAACTCTTCACGACCACCGAATGTAGTTTCGCCAATGAGCAGTTGGTGTTCGTTCATATTACCAACTACAGAGTAAGTTTGGCGAGCTTGAGGAATTTCGCCCATAAATTTGCCTGTATCCCATTCATAGATTTTCATCATAGTACCTTCGGGATAGGCTGCTGCGGGTTGGAATTTCAGTGCTCCGTAGAGGGTGTGCGAGTCTGCGGTGTAGGTAATCATCGTAGAACCATCTGCCGAGGCACCTTTAGTTACCAATACGTTGGTACACGCCGAACTCTCCTGTGCGAACAACATTGTTGCTGCGCCGAGAAGAGTCATTACTAAATTTTTTGTTCTCATCTTTGTTTATGTTTTGATTAGTTTAATCCTTACAACTTACAAATATAGCAAAATAATTATTGGGATTCAAATTAGGATTATTAATTACTAAATTAAGTTGAAATTCATCTTGACTTTTTGTATTACTATAAAATAATAACATTTCTTTACTTATTTTCCCAATCAAATAAATATTCAGCCCCCTTAATATTTACGACGACCCAAACCGAATCTCCTTTTATTCGTTTAAGATGAACATATCCTGAAATTGTCTCCCCTGGATTGATTGTATTACGTTTCAAATATCCTTGTTTTATAATCTCACGTTCCGCCATCATATTGTTGTCTAACTCTGTAATCCTCTTCTGAGACTCTTCTCTTGCCCGACGAGCTTCACTCTCATTATATGTAGTCGTTTGATAATAACCATATTTACTATATGTTGTTGATGTTGACTTGCCTGCATTTGCAGTTGATAATCCCTCAGAAACTCCGGCTAATGCAGATTCCCAATTTTGAGAGCGACGAACCTTTTTCATATAATCATCATAAGACCACACATCTAAATCAACAAGCAATCCCTCTACATTTATAGTTTTTGCAGAAATATTAACTGATGGATCAAACTCAAAAGGTATAACGCCATTATTAGAAATTACAACATCAATTCGATACCATCTACCATAATTTTTAACTATAGAATTAGTTAATGCTATTATTATTCCATTTTTGTTATATACCTGCCACAATACGCCATCATTGTAGTTAGATTTCCTTTCTATAATCAACGGAGTTTCCCACAACGGAGTATTGTCAGACAATTTAAATTTTGACATATTACCTTGAGCATCAAACACTGTATAGTAATCATACTTGGGTTCTCCATCAAAGTAATTTATTTGTACATAAGTACCACTGTCTAAATATTCTGTATATATTCCTGACAACAATCCATTGATATACATTCCCGTCTTTTTTAACGCCCCAGACTCTTCATACACTCGAAACTCACCATCTAAAACTCCATTTTTATAATTTGCAACAGCTTCAAACTTCCCATTTTTAAAATAATTCACACACTCTCCCTCAAAAACAGATTGTTTATCATCGAGAGAATCAATTTTTATAAAATTACCCCGCCCCTGTAATTCTCCTGTAATGAAAAAATCTCTATATTGCTTAATTTGTAGGCTATCTGCAGGGTAATAGACTATTCTGTAAAAATCAGCAAATAACTTATTGGGAGCATATTTCCAATCTTGAGTGTAATATAAGGTATCAATACGGTCTTGAGAAAAAACCGAATTTGAAAATGATAATAACAAAATTAGTACATAGATGATCTTCATAACTTTTCTGAGTTTTATATTACAAATATAGCAATTTTTTATTACAATACAACTATGTTAGAATATGTCTGCAACTATGATACAAGCCGTAATGAATATGCAGATTAATGTCCAAAGGCATATTATGTGATAGATTGCACTTGTAATCAATGCTTTGATAGTGGACTTTACCCAAGAGCTGATTCCGTATGCCCGGCGGAATGCCAACACTAAATAGCCACACGAACTTATTGTTATAATCCATTTTAACAGGGACATCGACGGCGATGCAATGAGGTATAGCAGGTATATGAAAATGATCATAAACTCGAGGAATGCCGTGTAGTGCAGTGCGAAGATGAAGTGGTCAAAGAGGCGTCTCTTGTCTTTGCGCTGTACAATACGCAGCGACAGAGTGAGAAACGGCGTGGTCAGCAACACAATCAGCGGAAAATAATTAGTCGTGATTCCTATCAACTGTCTCCAGAGTTTGTCTACCAAATCAATATCTTTAGAACGTGTTTTTGCCTGAGTATTAAAGTGATATACACCCGCAGAGTCGGGGGTGACAATCTGTTCATCGATTAGCAGTCGCGGAATGACTGCTACCCATTTGTCGAGCGAATCGCCCTGCTTATCTTCAATCGTATTGATATTGCTCAGCAGATTGGGGTATTCTTCGGCCAGCTGCAACGAGGCTACCAACTGCACCGTGTCGCGAGGACTCGACTTTATCTTCTCGGCATATTCGGGTGAATTCATTATATATCCCACCTGTATCGCCGAATATACACCCTCATCTTTTGTCAGATCTTCAAACGAGTTGTTCAATTTATCAGCGCTGGAAAACAGAACAAACATCGTGATGAACGCAAACAGAAAGAACATATTCAACTTGAGCGGGTGTACATAGGAGATGAACTTGCCCGATAGGAATTCGTTGGTCAGATGACCCGGACGACGAATCAACTGCCAGAGCGTCTGACCGAATTTCGAGTCCCACAAAAAGGCGTTATTGGCATATTCAAGAATAAAACCTCTGATGGTGGGGCTTGAGCTGCCGGATTGTTGTCCGCAGTGGTGGCAATACTTTCCTTGAAGTTCAGACCCGCAATTCAGACAGTGAGTATAGGGTATATCGTTGGTCTCTTTTGTTTGTTTAGTTTTTATGCACATAATCCGGACTTGAATAAATATGTCGCAAAAGTACTTAAATTGCTATTCATTAGCAAGAAAAAACCATTATGTTTGTGTTTCGGGCTGCGCATTCAGAAAAGTTCGGCATCTTGTTTTTTAAGTATGTTGATTATCTTCGATTTGCTTTCGATAATGAGATATTTTGCTCGGAGGATAGGGATATATTCGACATTTTTTTGTAAACTTGCAAAGTTTTATTCAATCTTGAAAAAATGTCAGTAGTAGAAAATTTGAAAAAAATAGAGAGCCAGCTGCCCGAAGGTGTGAAGTTGGTAGCCGTTTCGAAGACCTATCCGGCCGAAAATATACTCGAAGCATACAATGCCGGACAACGCCTCTTTGGTGAGAATAAACCTCAGGAGATGACTGCAAAACACGCCGAGCTGCCCGAGGATATCGAGTGGCATATGATTGGAAATTTGCAGACTAACAAGGTGAGAATGATTATCCCCTATGTGGCAATGATTGAGTCTGTAAGTTCGTTGCGACTGCTTGAGACCATTGATAAGGAGGCTGCCCGAATCGGACGTCAGGTGGATATTCTGTTCGAGGTGCACATTGCGCAGGAGGAGTCGAAAATGGGCTGGAGCCAAGACGAATTCCTTGAATATATCGAGTCGGAAAAGTGGCGCGAATTGAAAAACGTTCGTCCGCGCGGGGTTATGGGTATGGCTACGTTCACAGATGACCAGTCGCAGGTGGGTGGCGAATTTGCCCGATTGAGAACTATTTTTGATAATCTTAAACAACGCTACTTTGCCGATGATGCTCAGTTTGATACGGTGTCGATGGGTATGTCGGGCGATTGGCAGTTGGCCGTAGAAAAGGGCTCGACTCAGGTCAGAGTCGGTAGCGCGATTTTTGGTGCAAGAAATTATTATTAACTTTGCATAGCACGATATAAATTTGCACTCTGTTATGGGAAATTTTACACATCTTCATTTACATACACAATATTCGATTCTTGACGGCGCAGCTGCCATAAGGCCGCTGATGAAACGAGTCAAAGAGCTGGGAATGACCTCCGTAGCCATTACCGACCACGGTAATATGTACGGAGTGAAATTGTTTCACAAGGAGGCTCTGGCTGCGGGTGTGAAGCCTATTCTGGGTTGCGAAGTATATGTGGCAGAGGGTAGCCGTTTTGATAAAACAAGCAAGAATGACCGTGGCGACCACTTGATTCTGCTGGCTAAGAATCACGTCGGTTACTCGAATCTGGTGAAGATGGTTTCATATTCGTGGACTGAGGGTTTTCACTACAAGCCGCGTGTCGATAAGGAACTGATCGAAAAATATCACGAAGGGCTGATTTGTGCTTCGGCGTGTCTGGGCGGAGAGATTCCTCAACTGATTATGAATGGCGACCTGAAGGGTGCTGAAGAGACAGCCTTGTGGTTTAAGGGTGTCTTTGGTGATGATTACTACCTTGAACTGCAATCGCACCGTTCTACCAATCCGCTGTTCGACAACGAGAAGGTGTGGGCTCGCCAGCAGGAGGTCAATCGGGTGTTGATTGATTTCTCGCAGAGGTTGGGCATTAAACTTATTGCTACGAATGACGTTCACTTTATAAATGCCGAGGATTGGGAGGCTCACGACCGACTGATTTGTCTTAATACGGCGAGCGACCTTGACGACCCAAAGCGTTTGAGATATACGGGACAGGAGTTCCTGAAGAGCTACGACCAGATGTTGGAACTCTTCCCTGAACACCCCGAAGCATTGGAAAATACATTCAAAATAGCAGAAAGTGTTGAGGTGTATGACCTTAATCATAAACCATATATGCCCAATTTTCCGCTGCCCGAGAGTTTTGAATTGTTGCCAGATGTGGTGGCGAAATCATATCTCAAGTCGGTGGAGAAGGCTGTCAAGGCTGCGAAAGATGACCAGAAGCGTCAAAGTCTGCAACAGATATATGATGATTTGGCGGCTGCTTGTGCAAGGTGTCAATCGATTGAGGAGCTGGATAGCGTGGCTGCAGAATTTGCAGCACGATTGGACGAGTCTGAAACATTGCTGATGCTGGCAAAGCAGTTCGTCTACCTCGAGCATATCACCTGGGAGGGTGCAAAGGTGCGCTATGGCGAAAATGTAAAAGAGCAACCCGAGAGAGCCGAGCGAATAGCTTTTGAGTTGGCTACAATCGAGTGGATGGGATTTCCGGGCTACTTTTTGATTGTGTGGGATTTTATCCGAGCTGCGCGTGAAATGAACGTTTCGGTAGGGCCGGGTCGTGGTTCGGCGGCCGGTTCGGTGGTGGCTTATTGCTTGACTATCACAAATATCGACCCGCTGAAGTATGGGCTGCTGTTCGAGCGTTTCCTCAATCCCGAGCGTATCTCAATGCCCGATATAGATATCGACTTCGATGAAGACGGACGTGCAGATGTGATGAAATATGTCGTGGATAAATATGGCAAAAGTCGTGTAGCACAGATTATTACATTCGGCACGATGGCTGCTAAAATGGCCATTAAAGATGTTGCTCGAGTGCAGAAACTCGACCTGGCGCATAGTAACCGTCTGGCGAAAATGGTGCCCGAGCGTCCAGGTATATCGCTGGCTGATGCCTTTAAGGAGGTGCCCGAACTCAACGCCGAACGCGAATCGGAAAACCAACTTATCCGTTCGACATTGAACTATGCTCAAACTCTTGAGGGATCGGTACGCCAGACAGGTGTGCACGCCTGTGGGGTAATCATCGGTAAAGATGACCTGGAAAATTATATCCCGCTGGCTCGACAAAAAGATGCGGAACTGTTTGTAGTTCAGTATGATGGCAAACACGTGGAAGATGTCGGATTGCTCAAGATGGACTTCTTGGGGCTGAAGACTCTATCTATTATTAAAGATGCAATTGAAAATATCAAGCTCTCAACGGGCGAAGATATTGATATAGATAAAGTCCCGTTGGACGACGAGAAAACTTATCAGTTGTATAGTCGTGGCGAGACTACGGGATTGTTCCAATTTGAATCGCCGGGTATGAAAAAACACCTCAGGAACTTGAAACCCAACCGTTTCGAAGACCTGATTGCGATGAATGCGCTCTATCGTCCCGGCCCTATGGAGTATATCCCGAACTTCATTGCTCGCAAACACGGACTCGAACCTATCAGTTATGACCTGGCCGATATGGAATCGGACTTGTCGAACACATACGGCATTACGGTCTATCAAGAGCAGGTGATGTTGTTGTCGCAACGTCTGGCTGGTTTTACTAAGGGTCAGGCCGATACGTTGCGTAAGGCGATGGGTAAGAAAAATATTGATGTGCTGAACAAGATGAAAGATGATTTCATCGCCGGCGTTCAGGCGCGAAATTACGACCCGAAAATCTGCGAAAAAATCTGGCAGGACTGGGCAGAATTCGCTAAATACGCATTCAATAAATCGCACGCAACTTGCTATGCTTATGTCTCTTATCAGACGGCCTATCTGAAGACTCACTACCCGTCGCAGTTTATGGCGGCGCTGCTGAGCCGAAATCTCTCGGATAGAAAGAAAATCAGCTTCTTTATGGACGAGTGCAAACGAATGGGCATTTCGGTATTCGGCCCCGATGTCAATGAGAGTCTGCATAAGTTCTCGGTGGATAAGGCGAACAATGTTCGATTTGGATTGGCTGCCGTGACGGGAGTAGGGGAGGCTGCTGCCGAAAATATAATCCAGACCCGACTCGAGGGCGGACCATACAAATCGATATTCGACTTTATGGAGCGAATCAATCTCCATACTGTGAATAAAAAGTGTCTTGAGGAGTTGTGTCGTGCAGGTGCGCTCGATTCAATCGCGGGTTTTGAGCGTAGTAAGTTCTTTGCAAAAGATGCAAAAGATGTAACATTCCTGGAGCAGCTGCTCAGGTATGGAAACCGTGTGCAGTTTGATAGAAATAATGCTCAACAGAGTCTTTTTGGCGCAAGTGCAGATGGGGGAATACAACCGCCTGAAATCCCGGCAGAGGTGCCCTGGAGCAAACTCGAAACTCTCAAACAGGAACGCGAAGTGATTGGTATCTACCTATCATCACACCCGCTGAATGCTTACGGTTATATAATCAAGCGCCATTGTAATATCGAATTGAGCGCATTCGCGGACTTGAAATCGATTGAGGGTATTGATTTTACGGTGGCAGGTATCGTTACGAAAGTTCAGAATCTGATGACTAAAACAACCAGCAAACCGTATGGAAAATTCACTATCGAGGATTACTCTGATTCGTATGAGTTTACGCTCTACAGTCGCGATTATGAGCAGTTCCGACAATATATGTATGAGGACTATTTCTTGTCGATAAAGGGCAAAGTGCAGCCTCACCCATACCGAGAAGGCGAACTTGAAATAAAGATTACATCTATTATGCCGCTCGATAAGGTGGAGGAAAATATCCACGAATTGTATATTACCCTCTCCATTGAAGAACTGACGAATATTACCATCAACGTGCTTGAAGATTTGTTCGAGAAGTATAAACCTGGAAATCCAAAAGAGGGTGTGCCGGTGAAATTCAGAATTATAGATGCAGCTAAAGATGTTTTCCTGCCAATGGTAGCTAAAAACACTAAGATAAAAATTTCAAATGAAATGTGTTCAGTATTAGATAATTACGGAATAAATTACTCTTTCAAATAAAAAAAGTTTTTTCTTTCGTAAAGAATTCATATCTTTGTACGGATTTAATAAATAAAATAACATTATGGCACTTGAAATAACCAATAATAATTTGGACGAATTGATCGCAAGCGGCAAACCTGTAGTAATTGACTTTTGGGCTGAATGGTGTGGTCCTTGCAGAATGTTGACTCCGATTATTGAAGAACTCGCTGGTGAGTATGAAAACGATGTAATTATCGGTAAATGTAATGTCGATGACAATAACGAAGTTTCGATGAAGTTCGGTATCAGAAATATTCCTACCGTTATCTTCTTGAAAGGTGGCGAAGTTGTTGACAAACAAGTTGGTGCTTGCTCGAAAGCTGCGCTTGCTGAAAAAATCGAAAAACTCAAATAGTCGAGTCTTGAGTATAAGAAGGCTGTCCCGCAAAAGGGCAGCCTTTTTTTGTTGAAGTGGTGGGGTGTTTTGCTGCATAAAAAAATCCCCATCGCCGGTGGCAACAGGGATTTTTTTCAGGATTTTATTTTGAGAATTAGTCTCTTGCCATAATGTTCAAGAATGCACGACCATATCTTTCTGCTGCTTCACGTTCGAGCGCTTCACGCGCTGACGGGTGTGCAATCGAAATCATAGCTTTTGCACGTTCTGCCAAGTTCTTGCCCTTCAGGTATGCGATGCCGTACTCGGTAACAATGTACTGAGCCTGTGCGCGGGTTGTGACTACGCCTGCACCCGGAGCCAATACCGATGAAATCTTCGATTGTCCAGAGTTTGTCGCAGCCGGCAGAGCGATAATCGCCTTACCGCCCGGAGACAACATTGCTCCGTACATAAAGTCGTGCTGGCCACCGAATCCAGAGAAGATGTATGTGCCGATTGAGTCTGCGCAAATCTGACCTGTGATGTCAACTTCGAGTGCAGAGTTAATTGCCATTACATCAGGGTTTTGTCCGATTACCCAAGGATTATTTGTCCACGCAACGTCCTTCATTAATACTGATGGGTTGTTGTTTACATAGTCATACAATTTCTTCGAACCCAGAATCAACGTAGCTACAGATACTCCACGTTCGATTACTTTACGAGAGTTGTCGATAGCACCACACTCAATCAATTCAACAGAACCTTCTGTGAGTGCTTCGGTGTGCAGACCGAGGTGTTTGTGGTCACGCAATGCAGACATTGCTGCGTTAGGAATACCACCTACGCCGATTTGCAGTGTTGCTCCGTTCGGAACAAGTGATGCTACATTTTCGCCGATTTTCTGTTCGATTTCAGTAGGTGCACCGAATGACAATTCAACCAGACCATCGTCTGCCTTTACGCAGGCAGCGAAACGAGACGAGTGGATACGACCATCACCGAATGTACGCGGAATGTTCGGGTTGATTTGCGCGATGATTTTCTTAGCACATTCTGCAGCCGAAACTGTCAGGTCAAGACCAACACCCAGCGAGCAATATCCGTGTTCATCTGGTTCAGATACATTCAACAATACAGTGTCGAGAGGAATCTCACCGCTACGGAAATATGTCGGAATTGTTCCCAGGAACGACGGAATATATTGTCCATAACCCTCTTTTACAGTCTTTCTCAGGTTATCGCCGATGAAGAAACTGTTGATTATGAAATTTTCTCGATGTTCGGGTCTTCCCCATACTGCATCACCCAAGATAAAGGCACTGTAAATATATGTACCTTTCAACTCTTCGCTACGGCGACACATTGCGTTCACAAGTGTCTGAGGTACCGAGGTTGAGTGAATGAATACGCGTTCACCCGGATTGATAAGTTTTACTGCTTCGTCGGCAGTTACATAATTCAGCATTGTCTGTTATTTATGATTTTCTGCAAAAATTTTCATTCTCTCGTCGAGAATAGCATATTGATGCTCTTTGATGTTAGATGTACAAGCTCTCAGACCGTGTTGTGTCGAACCACAAGTAGTCAGTGAAATTGCACTAACACCGTATGATGCCAACTCCTTCATCAATTCACCGCTGGTCATTCCCGGATAGCTGATTGTGAAGTAGAAACCATCGCTAACCAATTCGTCCAGGTCTTTGTCGTATGTGATTGTGAAGCCGTGGTCCTGGAAGATTTTTTTCAGTTTCTGAGCTCTGCGACCATACTCTGCTGTGTCATTGATGAAGTCGAGTGTGCCATCAGATGCAGCCTTGAACATTGCTGCCAAAGCGTATTGTGCAGTGTGTGTTACACCCGAAGTCAATGTGTACAGAATCATATAGATGAACGTACGACCGAATTCGCCCATACCATATCTTTCAGCCAAAGCGTCATAACGGCGATTGTAGAGGCTGTCAGAGATGGCAACAGTTGCGATACGCTGACCTGCGTAGCTGAAGATTTTTGAACCAGAAATCATCATAATCCAATTCTTGCAGTATTTAGCAACTGTCGGTTGGAACGGAGCTTCAAACGGAGTATTCATCTTACGGCGAGTGTCCATTGCCAAATAAGCCAAGTCTTCGAGTACGATTACATCATATTTGTCAGCCAATTCGCCGATGATTTTCAATTCGCTCTCTGTCAAGCAAATCCAAGCCGGGTTGTTCGGGTTTGAGTAGATGACTGCCGAGATGCGACCTGTTGAGAAATAACTTTCAAGTTTTTCTCTCAACTTTTCACCACGATATTCATACACGTCAAAGTTTTCGCTGCGGTAGCCCATAACCTTGAGTTGGGTCTTTTGAACAGAGAAACCCGGGTCGATGAACAGGATTGTATCCTTTTTCGGGTCGATTTGTCCGCACAACATAAATGCTGCGTATGAACCCTGCATCGAACCTGTCGTAGGCACACAACCTTGAGGATTTACGTCTACATCAATGAATGCTTTGATAAAGCGAGCTGCCTCGGTTTTGAGTTCGGGAATACCGTCGATTGCGGGGTAGATTGCTGCTGCACCGCAATCCAGCGCTGCCTTTTCTGCTGCGATTCCGACTGCCGGAGGTGTCAGACCCGGAACACCCATCTCCATATGGATAAATTCCACGCCTGATGCTTTTTCGATGTCATTTGCAACCTTGACTACCTGACGGATAGTAGCATTGTTGAAGTCTGATATCTTATTGTCGGCCAATACCTGTTCGACAATATTTTTATCGATTGGGGTTTGTTTCATTATTTTGTAGTTTGTTCGGCTGCAGCGCGTCCTGCTCTGAGTGCCTTCAAGTTTGTTTCAACGATTTCTTCACCTTTTCTACCGAAGATACGGCGGATACCGTCTTCGAGTTTTTCCATTTCGATGCCCAAGAACGGAGAAGCTGCACCCAGCAGAATGATGTTTGCTGAACGGCTTGAGTTCAATTCTGCTGCCATTTTGTCAACATCGAGCAACACTACGTTGGGGTGTTTTTTCAATTCGTCTATAACCTGTTGTTGGTCAGGATAGTTCGGAATGTTGACAAACGGAGTAGTGTTTGTGATAATCCATCCTGTCGGAGCGAGATAGTTTGTATATCTCAATGCTTCCATCGGTTCGAGTGAAATAATGATGTCGGCTTTACCCAAAGCAATCAAGTCCGAGTGAATCGGGTCTGACGAGATGCGGAGGTTCGACTGCACGTCGCCGCCACGTTGACTCATTCCGTGAACTTCGGCTTGTTTGATATAGAGCCCTTCGTTGAGTGCTGCTTCGCCGATTACTGTTGCGATAGAGAGGATACCCTGACCGCCTACACCTGAAAGTATGATATCTGTTTTCATTGGATTACTGCTTTTTGTTTTTCATATGACGTTTCAATGTTTGGATACATTCGCGACGTGGAATCAACACTGATACTCCCTTATATTCAATTTCTTCGCGAATAATCTGCTTCATTTCTTCGTAGTTCTTTGGCAGCGGAGTCATCACTCGGATATGTTCTTCTTCTACGCCGAGACCGCGGCAGATTGCTTCGAGTTTGCCTGTACCTGCCGAATCCTGACCACCTGTCATACCTGTTGTCAAGTTGTCAGAGATGATGATTGTGACGTTTGCCTTATCGTTCACGCAGTCCAACAGACCTGTCATACCAGAGTGAGTGAATGTTGAG
>JAZOQL010000161.1:0-5689 GCA_045656065.1 Rikenellaceae bacterium
ATACCGATAATTTTTGCCATCGTTTTGTTATTTTTTAGTTTATTGTTTAATCTTAACTTTATACACTTTGCGTGTTTTCAATCTTTAATTATCAATCTTTATGCCAACCCTCTGAAGTCAAGTTTTTTGACGGATTGTCAGTTTTTTGTACACTTTGAACTGACATTTTGTCAAACGTGTAACTGACATATTGATGAAAATGTGTCAGAAAAAATATTTGATGACAGTGGTGTTTTTTCGATTAAAAATAATATCTTTGCGCTGTTTGTTGAAAAATAGTGTTTGGAATGAGAGATTCTGTACTTTTAATATACACAGGGGGAACCATCGGAATGAAGATGAATCCTGAAATAGGTTCACTGTCTCCGTTTAATTTCGATCAGATAGTCGAAGAGGTGCCCGAATTGAGAAAGTTTAACGTGAAGATTGACACTATGGCATTCGACCCAATCATCGACTCGTCTAATCTTCAGCCCGAAGTGTGGTCGAAGTTGGCTGCCGTAGTAAAAGAAAATTATGATAAATATGATGGCTTTGTGATTTTGCACGGAACAGATACGATGGCTTATAGTGCTTCAGCTCTGAGCTTTATGACCACAAATCTGACCAAGCCGATTATCTTCACAGGCAGCCAGCTGCCAATCGGCGAACTGCGCACAGATGGTAAAGAGAATCTGATTTCGGCAATAGAAATCGCAGTCTCTAAAAATGAACAGGGCAAGGCGTATGTTCCCGAGGTGTGTGTTTATTTTCAGAATCAACTCTTCCGAGGCAACCGAACAACGAAATATAATGCTGAACATTTTCGGGCATTCCGTTCACCGAACTACCCTCCGCTTGCCGAAGCTGGTATAAATATTCACTACAATACACCATATATATTGCCCACAACAGGCGAGGATACCCGGTTTGACGTTCAGACCGAAATGAGTCCTGATGTTGTAGTGGTGAAAATTTTCCCGGGAATTTCGGCGCGAACGTTCCGAGCAATGCTCTCAATCGAGGGAGTTAAGGGTATAGTGCTCGAGACATACGGCTCGGGAAATGCACCGACAGACGAGTGGTTTGTCAGCGCAGTGAAAGAGGCTATAGCACGAGGTGTGATTATCGTGAATGTGACTCAATGTTCGGCGGGTAGCGTCGAAATGGCTCGCTATGAAACGGGCGTAGGTCTGTTAGAGGCTGGCGTAGTTTCGGGTTATGACCTGACTTGCGAGGCTGCGGTAACAAAACTGATGTATCTGATTGGACAAAAGTTGCCGATAGATGAGGTGAAGCGTCAGATGAATATGTCAATTCGTGGAGAATTTTTGCCAAAATTTCATTAATTCCGAAAAAATTTGTATATTTACGTGATTTTTTGAGTACACAAAGTATGGTAAAAGTAGGGCGGCGTATCGGTCTATTGCTTGTAACTCAGTGAATTAACGCCAAAATAATAGGTGATTCAAAGGAGAAATGACCGAGTGGCTGAAGGTGCGCGCCTGGAAAGTGCGTATACTCCAAAAGGGTATCGCAGGTTCGAATCCTGCTTTCTCCGCGAAAAAAAAGAAGACAATTAAATTTTAATAATAATTAACTTAAAAAAACAGAAACCATGAAAAAACTTTTTGCACTTTTGTCACTCGTAGGTGCGCTTTCGTTTGCAACTGCAAACTTGTATGCTCAAGAAGGAACAGAATCGACAGACACGACTACTGTTCAAACATCAGCAGATTCAACCTCTACTGCATCAACAACTGCATCAGAAGATGAATTCAACGCTGAAACTGATATGGCAGGAACTCCGATGCACCAAGTTTTGAAACAAAAATTCTTGGAAGGTGGTGCAGGCTGGATGGCTCCTATCTTGTTGTGTTTGGTTCTCGGTTTGGCAATCGTAATCGAACGTGTAATCTACCTGAATCGTGCAACTATCAACACTAACAAACTGTTGAATGAAGTTGAAGAAGCTCTCCGTACAGGTGGTATCGAAAAAGCAAAAGACGTTTGCCGTAATACTCGCGGTCCGGTAGCAAGCATCTTCTACCAAGGTCTCGACCACTATGAAGAAGGTATGGAAGCTGTTGAAAGAAACGTATCTTCTTACGGCGGTGTTCAAATGGGTCTTTTGGAAAGCGGTTTGTCTTGGGTAACTTTGTTTATCGCTATCTCTCCGTCATTGGGATTTATGGGTACCGTAGTAGGTATGGTTGCTGCGTTCGACTCAATGGAAACTGCAGGTGACGTATCTCCGCAATTGGTAGCCGGTGGTATCAAAATCGCGTTGTTGACTACTATCGCTGGTCTTATCGCAGCCGTTATCCTCCAAATTTTCTACAACTACTTGTTGGCTAAAGTTGAAGGTTTGGTAACTTCAATGGAAGACGCTTCTATCTCATTGGTAGACGTACTTACAAAATACAACAGAAAAAATCAGAAATAATCTGACTCACTATGAAAGTATTGTCAATAGTTAAATATTTGTTGCTCGCTGTATCTGTCGTTCTCACAGTGTTTGTAATGTTCGCTGCAGAAGGTTCAGGTGCGCAAAGCTCATCGTTGGATATGGTCTTGTATTGGTCATATTTCCTGTTGGGTGCAACTGTGTTGGGAGTAATTGTGTTCCCGATGATCAACCTTATTAAGAACCCCAAAGGTGCAATGCGTTCATTGCTCGGATTGGCTCTGTTGGCTGTTGTGTTGTTGATTGGCTTTGCTCTTTCAAGTGCAGAACCTGTTGTTACAGCCGCTAACCACGTATTCGATAACGTACTTGAATTGCGCCTGAGTGACGTAGGTCTTTATACTGCTTACATCGTGTTCGCAGCGACGATTCTGACAATCGTTGTGACCGAAATCATTAAGGTTATTAAACTGAGATAATTTTGAAGGAGAGAGTCTCAGAGAAGATTCTCTCCTACTACAAAAAAACGAGTAAAAGATGGCTAAGAAAAAGACACCAGAAGTTAATGCCAGTTCAATGGCTGACATTGCCTTTCTGCTTCTGATATTCTTCCTCGTTTCGACAACAATGAACGTAGACTCAGGTATTATGCGTGTCCTGCCGCCGATGCCAGAAGACGAACAAGAAGAGGTGGAAGACCTCGTTCACAAGCGCAATGTGCTCTTGGTGTTCATCAGTGCGAACGACGAAATTATGGTTGGTGGCGAACGTATGGAGATCTATGATATCACAAATAAGGTTAAGGAATTCGTTATGAACCCTAATAACGACCCAAAACTGCCGGAACGTGAAGAAAAAGAGATTGATATCTTGGGATCTTATCCCGTAAGTAAAGGTATCGTTTCGCTCCAGAACGACCGTGGTACAAGTTACGAAATGTACGTAAAGGTGCAAAACGAACTTACTCGCGCTTTCAACGAATTGAGAGATGCATTGTCTCAAGAGAAATTCGGAAAGAAGTTCAAAGATCTTGAAACAAATTCTAAAAAGGCAATCAGTGAGGCTATTCCGCTGAAGATTTCAGAAGCAGAACCTCGCGATGTAACCAAAGGAGGAAAGTAATATGATTAGAGGTAAACAGAAAAAAGATGTTCCTGCATTGTCGACAAGTTCACTGCCAGACATCGTGTTTATGTTGCTGTTCTTCTTTATGGTGACAACTACGATGCGTGAAACAACAATGCTTGTAAAGATTGCGTTGCCTACTGCAACTGAAATCCAAAAGCTCGAAAACAAATCTTTGGTAAGTTATATCTATGTAGGTCGTCCGAACGATTTGATGAGAGGAAAATTCGGTGATGCACCGCGTATTCAGCTCAACGACTCATTCCGCACTGCAGCCGAAATCGGTGAATTTATTGCAGCCGAAAAAGACAAACTCAACGAGTTGGAACGTGCGAAAATGACCGTAAGTATCAAGGCTGACGAAGCTACGAGAATGGGTATCATTACCGACATCAAACAAGAGTTGAGAAAAGCTCAGGCTCTGAAGATCAGCTATATCTCTCAGAGAGTGCTCTCTTACTAAGAGTTGATTTCGAATCGCTAAATTTGACAGGTCTCTTTTCGGGGACCTGTCTTTTTTTTCCGATTTTTTTGTATCTTTGGAAATCTTAAATCAATTAACGATGAGCAAATTTACTTTACACGAGGTTGTTACACAAAAGGATAGACGAGATTTTATCAATTTTGCAACTGAAATTTATAAGAACGATTCGAATTGGGTGCGCCCGCTTGATGAGGATATAGAGTCGGTTTTTAAACCTGAGAAAAACAATTTGTTCGCTGATGGCGAGGCTGTTAGATGGGTAGTAAAAGATGAGGCGGGCAAAATCTGTGGCCGCATAGCTGCATTTTACAGTCGTCATCAGGCCGAGGCTAATGAGCAGCCTACGGGTGGTTGCGGATTTTTTGAATCTGTTGATAATCAGCAGGTAGCTAATCTGTTGTTTGACGCATCGCGTCAGTGGCTCGCTCAGCGTGGTATGCAGGCAATGGACGGACCTGTGAATTTTGGTGACCGAAATTTCTGGTGGGGATTGCTGACAGACGGATTCACAAAACCGATGTATTGTCAGAACTATAATCCGCCATATTATCAGCAACTGTTTGAAAACTACGGATTTAAGAATTATTTTGAACAATATGACTATCTGCGTGAATTGTTGCCGGATAGACTTAACTCGTCGACTTACGGGCGTGCGATGCGCATTAACGAGACTCCGGGTTATGAGTTCAAGACTCTTGATACCAAGCAATTGGATAAGTTTGCCGAGGATTTTCGCGAAATATATAATAAGGGTTGGGCTAAGTTCAACGGTGTAAATCCGATTTCAAGCGAGCACGCTAAGCAGTTGATGGCTACGATGAAGCCCATTCTCGATCCCGAAGTCGCTTACTTTGCCTATTTTGAAGGCGCTCCGATCGGTTTTTTCATTTCGATTCCAGACCTGAATATGCTCATTGGTGACTTCAATGGTAAGTTCGGAATCGTGAATAAATTGAGAATGATTTGGCGTTTGAAAAAGACTCGTATGGCCAGCCGCCTCTGGGGGCTGATATTTGGTATTGTACCGGAACATCAGGGCAAGGGCGTCGAGTCGGGGCTGATTTATATGATTGAGAAGCTCACGATGACCGGCAAAAGCAAGTACAAAAATCTCGAAATTTCGTGGATTGGCGACTTTAATCCTGTGATGATGAGAATGGTAGAGTCGTTTGTTCAGGCTCGTAGGCTGAGAACACACGTTACCTATCGCTACCTCTTCGACAGAGAAAAGGAGTTCACTCGAGCGCCGAAATTGTGGCGTAAGCGAACTCCTAAACCAGCGACAAACGAGTAGCTACTCTGGGTAGACCACCTTGTCGATAATCTTGTTTATGTATGCAATCACAATCCCGTAATTGGTAATTGCAACTCCTTGATTGCGAGCTTGTTCGATGCGATTAAGAACGTGACGGCGATTGAACATACAGCCTCCGCAATGAATGACCAAATCATAAGGAGTCAAATCATTGGGGAAATCTCTTCCGGCAACGATACTGATTTTCAGGTCGTTGCCTATTTTGTTTTTCAGCATTCTCGGTATTTTCACTCGGCCGATGTCTTCGCTCAGCGGGGCGTGTGTGCAGGCTTCTGCTATCAGCACGTGAGACTGTGGAGTCAGTCGGTCTATGGCCGAGGCACCCTCGATGAAGGCGCGGATATCTCCCTTATAACCAGCCATCAGGACTGAAAACGAT
>JAZOQL010000162.1:0-2639 GCA_045656065.1 Rikenellaceae bacterium
ATGAAGATATCAACGAAGTGCAGATAGATGGAGAGTACTTCTCAACAAGGTTTACGTTCATCTATACCAAGGAAGATGGAAGCCGCTTCAAGTTCTCGTTTATGACTAACAACGACAACTACGGAGCAGACTTCCAATATCAGGCGTTGTCTTAAAATAGTCTGCCTTGAAGTACAACTACACCATCATACAGGCACCCGCCGACTTCGGCAAGAAGGACGAGTTGCAGAAGTTTCTCAACGAGATAAACACAACAGGGGGCAAGATTGAACACATCGTTCCCTTGGATCACAGGTGGTTGCTCATCATCTACAAAAACTAGGAAAACCCGGTAAAACTCCGGGTTTTTTTGTTGGAGTCCGCTCAAATTATATAAAAAAGAAAGAGATTTTGAAATGGGTTTTGATATGATAATTCAGAACAATGCGTCAAAGCAGGAGTATGTCATTCAGGGGCTGATTGACAAAGGTAATCCTATGGCGTATCTGTTTGAAGGTTTTGAGATGCCCGAAGGAGCGCAGAACGGCGAGTACTACGGAGTCCTGATTTGGAATGGAAGGACTGATGTAGAATACGAACTCAAGGACGTCCTGCTCGACACTATCCTGCATACGAGCGTGGGAGACGTACTGCTTCGGGATTTGCGTCCCGAGATGTTCCTTCTCAAATACGGAACAATCACTAACGAAGTCCTGTCCCTTGACGGGGATAAGGGGTTCTTGTACTATTACAAAAAATAATTTATGGACGAGAAAAAGGTATTGAAGTTTTCCATAGTGGACAGCGACGCCGTAAGGGTTCCCGAATATTCGGAAAGTACGGGTGGAAGATATGTGAGCTGGGGCGTGTCAAACGACTTCCCTGTGTTCATCAACGGACTCTATACAGGCAGTGCAACTTTAAGGGCTATCATCGACGGGACAGTCAACTTCATTTTGGGTAATGGCGTCTCCGTCAACGACTCCGCTGCGAAGTGGAGCGAGAAGGTGAACAGGGACGGCGAAGATTTTTCCGACTTGATTGAAAAACTCGGAACGGACTTGATGAAGTTCAACGGAATGGCTGTGCAGGTAATCTACAACCAGCTTGGCGAGGTTGTTGAACTCTATGCGCTCGATTTCGGCAGGTGCAGGGTTTCTCCCGACGGAAAGAAGGTTTTCTATGCTACAAAGTGGGGGCAGTACACTTCCAAGTACAAGGAGTACGACAGGTTCGACAGGAGCCGTATTGATCCTTCGAACCCTACGCAGATTTTCTTCTACAAGGGTGCTTCCCGCAGGGCGTATCCGATGCCAACTTGGGAGTCGGCTTTCCGGGATTGTATGGCGGAAATCGCATCTTCCAAGTATGTGCTCAACAATATGGCTAACGGGCTTGCGGCGAAGACTATCATCACGCTCCCGAACACCACAGGGCAGTTGACGGAAGACGACAAGAAGGCGGTGGAAAAATCCATCAAGGAAAAATTCA
This sequence comes from Rikenellaceae bacterium, assembly GCA_045656065.1. GTDB lineage: Bacteria > Bacteroidota > Bacteroidia > Bacteroidales > Rikenellaceae > CAJGBR01. The sequence goes on from JAZOQL010000162.1 coordinate 1,471, forward strand.
CAGGACCGGACGCCGACAGTTCCTTCTTCCTTTATTTCAAGGAACAGGAAGGCGAAGACTTGAAGGTGGACACCATTCAGGTGCAGGACGAGAGCGACAAGTTCGACAAGATACGTACGTCCGCAAGGGACAACATCTTCATCGCTTTCAGGGCTACCCCTTCCCTTTTCGGTTTGCCCAATAAAAACAACGGCTTTACGCAGCAGGAATTTGCCGAGGCGTTCGCCCTGTATCAGCGTACCCAAGTTTCTGTTTATCAGAAGAAGATAGAGCGGGTTCTTGAAAAAATACTCGGCGTGAAGGATCCTATTACCATACTTCCTTTCAACCTTGACGACACACAAAAAGAAGATTAAGATATGGCGAATATAAAAAATGTAATGCTCATCAGCGTTGATGATTTGAAAGGCGGTTCGTACATCAACTATAATACGGACGACTCTCTTGTGGCTCCTACAATCAGGGAGACGCAGGAGGTGCATCTGCAGTCCATCATAGGAAGCAACCTTTTCTACCGCCTGCAGGAACTCGTCTACAACGAAATCAAACAGGAGCCCGACGCCATCAACGACGTTGAGAACGCACTCTATAAGGAATTGCTTGATGACTTCGTTCAGCCGTATATGGTTGCAAAGTGTCAGGCAGTCCTTTGTCTTCCGCTTTCATACAAGATGCGGAACATCGGGGTTGCCAAAACTGACGACGAGAACATAAACACTTCCGCATTGCGGGAGATAATGACTATGCAGAGACGCTTCAACGAGATGGCGGCTAAATACGCCACATACCTCTCGAAGTATCTGTGCGTCCACAAGGACGACTTTGAAGAACTGAAGCAGACTGAATGCGGTTGCGGACTTTTCGTTCCCGCTGTGTTGGGAAAGACTTTCGTAGAGACGGGACTCGTCCTTGGAAGTACGAAAAATAAATGCAATTGCTGATATGAAAACTTTTTGGCGGAACTACATTGCTGACAACGCTGCCTTTTGGGTGTTCGGACTTGTCTCAATCGTATTGCTCGGGGTTTCCTTCATCCTTCCCCCGACAGGGGTTATCAATGCGACTGTCCTTGAAGGCGTAGCGGAACTGTTCGCCTTTGCATCGTTAGGCGCTGTTTACAGGGCGATAAACAAGGGAGTGCCCGCTTCAATCACCCACGCTGGAACCAC
>JAZOQL010000163.1:0-3915 GCA_045656065.1 Rikenellaceae bacterium
GATGGACGTAGGTTATACTAACGACCCATTCATCATCGCTCAAAACCCGAAAGTTACGGCTATCAACTCTGCGTTGCAGGTTGACCTCACAGGTCAGGTGTGTGCAGACTCACTCGGTCGCAAGTTCTACTCGGGTGTCGGCGGTCAGGTGGACTTCATCTACGGCGCATCTCGCTCGGAAGGCGGTAAGGCTATCATCGCTATGCCGTCTGTTACAAACAAAGGCGTGAGCAAAATCGCTGACTGTCTGACTGAAGGTGCTGGCGTCGTTACTACAAGATCGCATATGCACTACTTCGTAACTGAATATGGTGCTGTTGACCTCTATGGTAAATCGCTCCAGGAACGTGCTAAGGCTATCATCTCGGTAGCTCACCCAGATCACCGCGAAGCACTCGAAAAAGCTGCTTACGAAAGATACGGTAGCCACTACACCTATATCAAAATGAAATAATCATTCAGATATACTACCACAAAAAACGGGCGCGAATCATTTTCGCGCCCGTTCGTTTTGTTATGCGTTGATTACCTTGCAGGTACTCCGTCGGAGAGGCTTGTTATGATATTGTCTGCTTCTAAGTATCGAGCTTTGTCTTCGAGCATACATATCCGTTCTCGTGACTTTCTATACACCTTTTTATCTTCGACGACAATTACTCGTGTGTTGCATAATCCATATTTGATATTTGTTGTCCCGTCAGAATTCATTAAATGAACATTTACCTTGTATAAGGTGGTTTTTTCAGGTTTAAGTGTTACGACAAATACCCCATTTTTGATATCTTCAGGTGTAGTCTCACCTACGCCTTCAACTTCAATGTGCGAAACTTTCTGCTTGTCGAACATAAATTTAATTCGAGAAGATTTGCCTTTCAGTATCATTCTATGTTCCAATGCAGATCTGAAATATGGTTTTTTATCGGGAGTATTGTCCCGAAGAATATACATATCAAACAGGCGTTCTATGGCAAATCTAAAGTCCGGATCTTCGTACATATCGGGAAGAACAAATATGTCAAAACGAGCTGTCTCTAATTTAAGAATTAGGTCTATGCTAAGTTGATTTTGACTATAACTACAATTAATACTGAAAAAAGTCAATAGCACGCCAAGTGTCAATGATGAGAAGATGTTTTTCATTATTCAAGAGTTTTTGAGTTGTTTGTGAAATATTTCACGAGTGCAAGTTACTGATTATTTTAATCAACGCAAAAAAATGTGAAAAAAAGTATTTGCAATTTGTGTGTGCGGATTAATGAAAATTTGTTACTTTTGTCGTCGATTTCAAGCCACAATAGCTCAGTCGGTAGAGCAACGCATTCGTAACGCGTAGGTCTCCAGTTCGATCCTGGATTGTGGCTCTCTCAGGGTCTGCCTCTATACCGGCAGACCTTTCTCTTTTTATACCCCACCATATCGTAGCAGATTCTGAAATAAACTTTTGGAGAATAAATTTCCATATACTGCATAATACTTTCGTGCTGAAATTAATAACTCTAATGACTAAATATTTATGAATCTCAAAAATGCCTGGAAATCGTTTCGTGGTATTTGGAGCGCCAATGATAACAAAATAGTCGAGGCGAACAATAGAATACCTGACGAAGAAAATCTTATCGACAAATCGAATAAGAGCACGCCTAATGACAACGGCGAAGTCGAAAAACTGAAAAATCAACTCAAAGAGCTCGAAGCTAAAAATAACAAACTCACCGTATTGCAAACCTCAACTAAACACAAAGAGGATCCCGCAGCAGACTCGGACTGGAATAAAACTATGAACCGTCGTGCCTATATGGACGATATGTGGGCTATACGTGAACGTTCGTAAAATATCCTTTACTCGGCAGTTGGTGGTCAAAACTGCTGAAAAACAATCAATTATTTTATCCTATTAAACTCTAAAAAAATGTCAAAAATTATCGAAAATCCTAAATCTTATGTCGGTCACGAGCTCGACACTGTTTTCTTCAGACCGATGCTCACAGGACCAAGTGCCGAAAACCTCGGTATTCGCGTGTTGTACAATATGCCGGTGCCTACTACGCTGCAGTTCTGGAGCCGCTCGGCAGATATCCTCAAACGATATGCCAAGGGCTGGCACGGTGCCGACCCAGCCGAAAAGTTCCAAAAAACTATCAACCTGCACAAAGTCAAGGCCGAATTGGGCTACTCGGCTGAGGATTACTTCTCGATGGTCTATGAAAATATCGTGGCTGCAGATGGCGTAAACCTCGAGGATATGAGCGGCAGCTCGCTCGAAGAGGCCGAAACTACGCTCTTCAAAGAGTCGATTATGGAGGCTATCCGAGCTACGATGTGGGTCGGAGATACAAGCCGCAGCTCGGCTCTCAATACCTTCGACGGTTTCCTGAAAAATATCGTGGCTGACCTCGGCGATGAGGAGAACGAAATCAAAGCCATCGCGCTCGGTAGCCAAAAAACCGCTGGTAGCGCTATGGCCGCTTTCAAGTCGCTGTGGGATAATGCATCGGAAGTGTTGAAGGATAGCAAAAATCAAGGTCAGTTGGTGTTGTTGGTGACCTCTGATGTATACGCAAACTATGAAGAATCGCTCGACGACTCAACCGTAGAGGCAGCGTATATCGCTCGACAAGAGGGTCGAAACGCGCTGATGTTCAGAGGTATCCCCGTTGTTGATGTCCAAATCACAGGCTACCTGAACCAATGTTCGGATATGCCTCAGTCGTTCGCAATCCTCACCGACCGTCGAAACTTGGCACTCGCTGTGAACACAACAGACTTCCCTGGTATGGAGGTCAGAATGTGGTACAACCCTGACGAAATCGAAAATAGACAACGAGCTGTGTTTATGGCCGGTTGTGATTACCTCTTGCCAGAACTGATTGTCGTTGCTGTTCCTGAGACATTTATCTAAAATCGGTGACGATGGGGGTTTCTCATTCGGGCGATACGATTGTCGGCGGCGTCCGCAGAGTCGCTTTCGTGAGAACCGAACAAATTAACAGTATCTCGTACAACCCGAGTCAGCATAAATTCAATGTCGTGTTGAACCAAAATCAAAATTGGTCGGTGATGGTGCCGAAAGAAAATGCTGCTCGGTTTGTGCAGAGTGTTGCGGATAACTCTCCGAATGTCTGGAAAATGTCTCTGGAAATTAAAACCAGAGTCTCGAACTTCGCAGAGAATGAACTAATTAATACCCTGAAAAATTGCCTGAAATCGGGAGCTCTGATAGCAGTAGAGCTAAATAACGAAGAAAAACTGCTGTTGGGATACTCCCTGAAGGCAAAATGCAGAGTGCCAATTGTTCTGTCTGAGGCTGAAATCACAACCGGTAGTACCGAGATTAAATCCTCGATGTGCGAACAATGTAAATTGTCCTGGAGCGATGTCTCGCCTGCTATTGGTGTGAATGCCATTTTCTAATCACTGAAGCGGAGTGACAGTGCCACTCCGCTTCTAAATAATCATTGATATGACTAAAAATGAAAATATTACGGTGGTGCCGTTGAAATCAAAGTCGACAAAAACTTTTATCACAGGAAATCGCGACTCGCTGTTCGATGTCGAAATGAAACCAAAATCGCAAGATAACAGATTCTGGAGCTGGGGTAGCGATAACCTATTTCCCGTAGCTCTGGCGCAGATGGCTCGACGCTCGGCTACGCACAGACGAATACTGAACGATAAGGCCGACTACATCTCGGGCAAAGGTTTCGTATTTGATGACCAGAACTCGAAACTCGCCGAGCTGGTCAAAATGCCAAACTGCTCGGGAGAAACACTTAGACAGTTGCTCAATAAGGTGGCATTCGACAAGTGTCTTTTCGGTAACGCATTTGTTGAGGTGGTGACCGATGACCAACACTCGTTCGTGGCTCTGTTCCATCACGATGCCTCGAAGTGTCGATTGTGTAAGGATAACCGTCA
>JAZOQL010000164.1:0-7700 GCA_045656065.1 Rikenellaceae bacterium
AAGGCTACGCTGAAGTATATGCCTCCTACTAAGTTTATGACTGGAAATATTTTCCGTGGTCACATTCAGGACGCGCTGTTCAATGCAGTTTCAATCTGGACGGGTCAGGGTATTCAGTTGCTGGGTATGATGACCGAGGCAATCCACACACCGTTTATGTCAGACCGTGCGTTGTCAATCGAGAATGCCAAGTATATCTTCAACAATATGCGTTCGATTGGCGATGAGGTCGAATTCAAAGAGGGAGGTTTGGTTCAGACTCGCGTCAAGACCGTAGTAGCAAATACCAACGAGTTGTTGCAGAAGATTCAGAAGGTGGGTCTGTTCTCGGCTCTCGAGCAGGGAATGTTCGCCGATGTTAAGCGTCCAAAGAATGGCGGTAAGGGGCTTGCGGGCGTATTCCCCAAAGGACGTGAGTATATGAATCCGTTTATAGAAATAATGAAAGGAGATAAATAATGAGTGGCGGATTATATTCGATGGAGGATAAGGATTTCGATAAAACCTTAGATCCTCAAAATGTTAAGCCGTACGGTGATACGGGAAATGACGGAAAGGTGCAGTTGTCATTCACTCTACCCGTACCCGAAGGTGCAGAGGCTGTTGAGGCTGCCAAGCAGTTAATCAAAAAGATGGGGTTAGAGAATCCTCAGATTGTGTATTATAAGGAGCTGACTCCTGGTTTTACCTTCTTCAACTGCTATGGAGCCTGCACTCATACGGTCGATTTCACAAAGATTCACGTTCCTAAGGTCGAATCTACTACGATGGATATGCACCAGACAGATGAATACATCAAAGAGAATCTGGGTCGCAAGATTGTAGTCGTAGGAGCAAGTACAGGTACAGACGCACACACCGTAGGTATTGATGCCATTATGAATATGAAGGGCTATGCGGGTCACTACGGAATCGAGCGCTACGAGATGTTCGAGGCGTACAATCTGGGTTCGCAGGTGTTGAATGAAGATTTCATTGCCAAGGCCGTAGAACTGAAAGCAGATGCGCTGTTAGTATCTCAAACCGTAACACAAAAAGATGTTCACATTCAGAATATGACCGAGTTGGTCGAAATGCTCGAGGCTGAGGGTCTGCGCGATAAGGTTATTCTCTGTTGTGGAGGTCCGCGTGTTACACACGAATTGGCTAAGGAGCTGGGTTATGATGCTGGCTTCGGAATGGGCACATACGCAGACGACGTAGCCTCTTTTGTGGCTCAGGAGCTTGTGCGCAGAAATGAAAATAAGTAATAATGAATTAAAAAAGATATAACTATGGACAAGGAACAGGTAAGACAGGTAATCGCATCGCGCGTAGCAAAAGAGTTGCACGATGGTGACGTAGTAAATTTGGGAATCGGACTTCCGACTGAAGTTCCCAACTATATTCCTGAAGGTGTACACGTGACGCTTCAGTCTGAGAACGGTCTTCTCGGAATGGGTCCTACGCCCGAGGCTGGAACAGAAGATTCACACTTTGTAAACGCAGGTGGCGGATATATCACAGCGCTGCCGGGAGCAATGTCGTTCGATAGCGCTACATCGTTCGGCATCATTCGTGGCGGACACGTCGATGTAACCGTATTAGGTGCATTGCAGGTAGACCAGAATGGTGACTTGGCAAACTGGATGATTCCCGGCAAGAAGGTTCCCGGAATGGGTGGCGCAATGGACCTGCTGGTAGGTGCAAAACGTGTCATTCTGGCTATGGAGCACACTGCAAAGGGTAGCCCCAAAATCTTGAAAAAGTGTACACTTCCGCTGACTGCAAAGGGTCAGGTAAATATGATTATCACCGAGATGGGTGTTATGGAGATTACTCCCGAGGGTATTGTTCTCAAAGAGTTGCACCCTGAGTTCACCGTAGAACAGGTGCAGGCAGCAACCGAGGCCGAATTGATTATTTCACCTGAATTAAAACCGATGCTCTAATGGGTTACGAATTTTTGACCGTAGAACAGAGCGAGGGAATTTGTACATTGACAATAAATTCACCTCGTACGCTCAATGCGCTGAACACTCAGGTGCTCGGCGAGTTGGGCAGATTTGTGGACTCAATCGGCAGTGATGTCAGAGTTTTGATTATTACGGGAGCCGGCAAGGCATTCGTAGCAGGCGCAGATATCAGCGAAATGAGTTCAAAGAACTACGATGAGGGGCTGGAATTTGGCCGTTTCGGAGCTGGCGTATTCCGTCGCTTGGAGCAGTTGCCCATACCTGTCATTGCGGCTGTTAATGGTTACGCATTGGGTGGTGGTTGCGAATTGGCTTGTGCGTGTGATATTCGCGTAGCATCTGACCGTGCTCAGTTCGGACAACCCGAAGTGAAATTGGGCATTACGCCGGGCTTCTCGGGTACTTATCGTTTGGCGAAGTTGATAGGTCAGGGTAAGGCTAAGGAGTTAATCTACACAGGACGCACGATGCGCGCAGACGAGGCATTGGCGTCGGGATTGGTTAATGCCGTAGTTCCGGGCGAGGAGTTGATGGCAAAGGTAATGGAGATGGCACAGATGATTGCTGCCAATGCTCCGATTGCCGTAGCAAAATCGAAAGCCAGCATCTCGGAAGGTTTTGATATGTCGGCAGATGATGCAATAGCTTATGAGAACAGACTCTTTGCCGAATGTTTCTCGACAGAGGATCAGAAGGAGGGTATGGCAGCATTCCTCGAAAAACGAAAAGCAGAATTTAAGAATAGATAAAAAATAGAGTTATGAAAATTTGTGTAATAGGAACAGGTACGATGGGTTCAGGCATCGTGCAAGCATTTGCTCAGGCTGGAGTTCCGGTGTTGATGAAGAGCCGTTCAGAGGCATCGAACCAAAAGGCCGTAGCTAAAATTACCAAATCATTGGCAAAACTTGTTGAAAAAGGTAAGGTGACCGAAGAGTATATGAATTCGGTATTGGGCAACATCACAACTACAGCCGAGTATTCAGACTTGGCAGACTGTGACCTTATCATCGAGGCTGCAGTCGAAACAATGGAGCTCAAACGCGAATTGTTTGCTCAGTTGGATCAAATCTGCAAACCCGAGGCTATCTTGGCATCGAACACTTCGTCACTCTCTATCACCGAGATTGCAGGTTGCACCTCTCGCCCCGAGCAGGTAATAGGTATGCACTTCTTCAACCCGGCACCCGTTATGAAACTTGTTGAGTTGATTAAGGGACAACGCACTTCGGACGAAGTTGCAGATAAGATTAAGGCATTGGCTGAGTCAATCGGCAAGGTGCCCGTAATGGTTAATGAGGCTCCGGGCTTTGTGGTTAACCGCGTGTTGATTCCGATGGTCAATGAGGCTGTGGGCATTCTGGCTGACGGCGTAGCTACGAAAGAGGAGATTGACGAGGCTATGAAACTTGGTGCTAACCACCCGATGGGTCCGTTGGCATTGGGCGACCTGATTGGTCTTGACGTTTGTCTGGCAATTATGGAGGTGCTGCACAGAGAGTATGGCGATGACAAGTATCGTCCACACCCGTTGTTGCGCAAGATGGTTCGTGCAAATCTGCTGGGTCGCAAGACAGGCGCAGGCTTTTTCACCTACTAACATATTCTTAGCCCCTACAAATAGAGATAGTTTATACACATAAAAACATTAGATAATGGACTTCAGACTGACAAAAGAAGAGAACCTTTTTCTGCAGATGATACGCGAATTTGCACAGAAAGAGGTTAAGCCTTTAGCAGCCGAAATCGACGAAATGGAGCGTTTCCCAGAAGAGACCGTACGCAAGATGGGCGAAATCGGACTGATGGGTATTCCTGTTCCTGTTGAGTATGGTGGCGCAGGCGGTACAAACCAAATATATACAATGGCCGTAGAGGAGCTTTCAAAGGTGTGTGCTACGACAGGCGTAGTGCTTTCGGCTCACACATCGCTTTGTATTGCTCCGATTATGGAACACGGTACAGACGAGCAAAAACAGAAATATCTGCCTAAACTTGCATCAGGCGAGTGGCTCGGAGCATTCGGGCTTACCGAACCAAATGCGGGTACTGATGCAGCAGGTCAGCAGACTACGGCTCGTCTCGAGGGCGATAACTATATCCTCAATGGCTCGAAGATATTTATTACCAATGCTCAGTATGCCCACGTCTATATCGTTATGGCGATGACAGACAAGTCAATGGGTACACGTGGCATTTCGGCCTTCATCGTTGAAAAGGATATGCCTGGTTTTACTATCGGCAAGAAAGAGAAGAAGATGGGTATCCGAGGTTCGGCTACTTGCGAGTTGATTTTCGAAAATTGCGTGGTGCCCAAAGAAAATCTGCTGGGTAAAGAGGGTAAGGGTTTTGCAATCGCAATGAAGACTCTCGACGGTGGTCGTATCGGTATTGCATCTCAGGCTTTGGGTATTGCTCAGGGTGCAATAGACGAAACAGTTAAATACACTAAAGAACGTAAGCAATTCGGCCGCTCGATTGCACAATTCCAGAATACACAATTCCAGATGGCAGACCTCAAGACCAAGGTCGAAGCAGCTCGCCTTCTGGTTCGTCGTGCAGCAGCCAAGAAAGACTCTGGCGAGCCATATTCGGTAGACGCAGCAATGGCTAAATTGTTCTGTGCAGAGGTTGCTATGGAGGTTACAACTAAGGCTGTACAGTTCCACGGCGGTTATGGTTACACTCGCGAATACCCGGTTGAGCGTATGATGCGAGATGCAAAAATCACCGAAATTTACGAAGGTACTTCGGAAGTTCAACGTATGGTCATTGCAGGTGCAATGTTCAAATAGACTCGGATAGAAAATGAAGAAAATGAATATTGTAGTGTGTATCAAGCAGGTGCCTGATACCACAGAAATAAAGCTCGACCCTGTGACCGGAACGATGATTCGCGAAGGGGTGCCGAGTATTATGAATCCCGACGACAAGAGTGGTCTTGAGATGGCGCTCGAACTGAAGGATAAATATGAAGCAAATGTTACGGTTATAACTATGGGTTTGCCTCAGGCAGATGCTATTCTGCGCGAGGCTATGGCTATGGGTGCAGACCGCGCTATTCTGCTCACAGACAGAAAGTTGGCGGGTGCAGACACGTTGGCTACCTCTAACGCATTGGCCGGAGCGCTGAGAACTCTCGAATTCGACCTGCTCATCACAGGACGTCAGGCTATCGACGGCGATACTGCTCAGGTAGGCCCGCAAGTAGCAGAACACCTCGGACTGCCACAGGTATCGTATGTTGAAAACCTTGAATTCGACGGAACTACATTCACATTGAAGAAATGGCTGGAAGATGGTTATCAGATTGTTGAGGTTGAATCACCTTGCGTAATCACCGTTTTGTCATCAGCTAACCAGCCTCGCTATATGAGAATGAGAGGTATTATGGAGGCCTACAAACGTGAAGTTGAGGTTTGGGGTTGCGACCGAATCGACGTTGATGAATCGAAATTGGGCCTGAAGGGTTCACCTACACGAGTTGCCAAGTCGTTCACCAAGGGAGTTAAGGGCTCGGGCGAGAAATTCGAAGTAAGCGAAGCCGAAGCAGTCGAAATCATTATCAATAAACTGAAAGAGAAACATATAATTTAGGGTGTTATGGAAAAAAATCAATATAAAGATGTCTATGTGTTCGTAGAACAACGCGAGGGACAAGTACAACCCGTAGCACTCGAATTGCTGGGCAAGGCTCGCACATTGGCCGATTCGCTCAAAGAACAGGTTGTAGCCGTACTCGCAGGCTGCTGCATCAAGGAGAAGGCTGCGGAGCTGATAGCTTATGGCGCAGACCGCGTAATCGTGGTTGATTCTCCCGAACTGAAAGAGTATACAACTGAACCCTATGCGCAGACAATCCATCAGATAATCGAGGCTAAACAACCATCAATCGTATTGTATGGTGCAACCACTATTGGTCGTGATTTGGCTCCGAGACTTTCGGCTCGCGTATGCACAGGTTTGACAGCCGACTGTACAGCGCTGGATATCAGCGAAGAGGGCGACTTGTTGATGACCCGTCCTGCATTTGGTGGTAACCTGATGGCTACAATCAAGTGTCCGGAACACCGTCCGCAGATGTCGACAGTACGTCCGGGCGTGATGCAGGCTCTCGAGCGTGACGATGCTCGCACAGGCGAAGTCGAAATGTTTGAGCCTAAGTTCGATACAACCAAATTCAAAGTGCGCGTAGTAAAAACCGTTAAGTCTGAAAAGCAATCGGTTGATATTACAAAGGCAAAAATTCTGGTATCAGGTGGACGTGGCGTAGGCTGCAAAGAGGGATTCGAAAAACTCTCGGCTCTGGCAGATGCACTCGGCGGCGAAGTGGCAACATCACGCGCAATGGTCGATGCAGGTGTAATCTCTCACGACCGTCAGGTAGGCCAGACAGGTAAGACCGTGCGTCCAGATGTTTACTTTGCATTGGGTATCTCGGGAGCAATTCAACACTTGGCCGGAATGGAGGCTTCAGACTATATCATCGCAATCAATAAAGACAAACACGCGCCGATTTTCGGAGTGGCAGATTTGGGTATTGTGGGCGATTGTATGAAGATTGTCCCCCTTCTGACAGAAAAATTGAAAAAATAAATTTAGAATACAAGCAGTTGATAGGTAGATGGTTGCAAGTTTAAAGGAAAAAAATTGAGACAAAAGGTAACCTTTGAGAATAAATTTTTCGATAAAAAGAACCACCACGTTGAATTTTTACCTAAATTTGCCGTCGGAATACGATGCTGTAATTCTTTGAAATATTAATATTTACTCTAACTAAATAACAAAAGATGGAAGTAAAAAGTTTGATGGCTGCCCTGGAAGCTAAACACCCGGGCGAAAATGAGTACTTGCAGGCTGTAAAAGAAGTGCTCGAATCAATTGAAGAGGTGTACAACCAACACCCAGAATTTGAAAAAGCAAAAATCGTTGAACGTATCGTAGAACCCGATCGTATCTTCACATTCCGTGTGACTTGGGTAGACGATAAAGGTGAAGTTCAAACTAACCTCGGTTACCGCGTTCAATTCAACAGCGCATTCGGCCCGTACAAAGGTGGTTTGCGTTTCCCCAAAGCCGTTACTCCTTCAATGTTGAAGTTCTTGGGCTTTGAACAAACATTCAAAAACGCTTTGACTACACTCCCGATGGGTGGTGGTAAAGGTGGTTCTGACTTCGACCCAGTGGGCAAATCAGACGGCGAAATTATGCGTTTCTGCCAAGCATTTATGCAAGAATTGTGGCAGAACATCGGTCCTGACACAGACGTTCCTGCAGGTGACGTAGGTGTTGGTGGTCGTGAAATCGGCTTTATGTACGGTATGTACAAGAAGTTGGCTCGCGAATACAACACAGGTGTATTGACTGGTAAAGGTATGACTTGGGGTGGTTCTAAGATCCGTCCTGAAGCAACTGGTTACGGTGCACTCTACTTCGTAGAACACGTGTTGGCTAAAGCTGGCAAATCAATCGAAAACAAAACTGTTGCATTGTCTGGCTTCGGTAACGTAGCTTGGGGTGCTGCTCAAAAAGCAGTTGAACTCGGTGCTAAGGTTGTTGCAATCTCTGGTCCGGACGGCGTTTGCGAAATTCCTAACGGTATCACAAACGAAATGATCGACTATATGTTGGTTATGCGTTCTTCAAACCGCAACAAAGTAGAAGATATGGCTACTCAATTCCCAGGTGCTGCTATCTTCACTCCTGGCAAAAAGGCTTGGTCAGTTAAGTGTGACATCGCTTTGC
>JAZOQL010000165.1:0-2341 GCA_045656065.1 Rikenellaceae bacterium
ACTACGATTTTGTTGCGAGCCTCGACGCTTGTCCAGCCAATGTGCGGAGCAAGTACCAATCGCTCTGGGTGTCTAACGCTCAGCAGCGGGTTTTCTGCTACGATAGGTTCTTGAGTAAATACGTCCACGCCTGCACCTGCAATTGCTTCGTTATCGAGAGCTTCGGCCAGAGCTGCCTCGTTGATGATTCCGCCACGTCCGAGGTTGATGATTATTGCGCTCTTTTTCATCAGCGACAGTGCGCGTGCATCTACCAAATTGCGAGTCTGGTCGTTGATAGGCGCGTGAATAGAGATGATGTCACAACTGCTCATCAGTTCGTCGAACTCTACGCGTCGGTAGTCGGGGTTGTTGTTCTTACCCGTAGTCGAGTAATAAACAACCTCTGCGCCGAATGCTTCAGCAACTTTTGCTACGTTGCGACCGATGTTACCCAGCCCGATGATACCCCAGCGTTTGCCTGCTATTTCGTTGAATGCCGGCATTTTGTGGCGATAGCACTGCGCGTTGATGTAGCCCTCTCTCGAGAAATCGTTATAGAATCGAGTGTGTTGCACCAGCTCGAGAACCATTGCAAATGTCACCTGAGTAACAGAGTTTGTCGAGTAGCCAGCCACGTTTTTCACTGCGATGTTGCGTTCTTTCGCAGCCTCGAGGTCGATGATATTCATACCTGTAGCCGCGATGCAAATCAGTCGCAATTCGGGTGAAGCCTCCATAATTTCGCGAGTGATGCAGGTGCTATTGGTGATGATGATTTCGGCACCTGCGATTCGTTCTACGATTTGATTTGCGGGGGTGTAGTCGTATGCGATGAACTCTCCGAATTGTGAGAAGAGTTCCATTCCCTCAACTTTGCCGAGTGTTTCGGCGTCCAAAAATACAATCTTTCTCATATCGTTATTATTTTTAACTCCTATTCTATCAGCATATTGCAGCCGCGCAACATACTGCCTTTGATTCTGCCCTCGACTGTGAATCGGCCGTCATCGAAGAGTCGTCCCATATCCTGAGTCTCGATGAACGAACACGAATCTCTATTTGCAAGGTCAATGATGTTTATTCCGCCCAATTTGCCGTTTTGTTCCATTCGGTCGGGGTTGTCAAGTTTGCGGATACTGACTCGTGCCCACTGCGGAAGACTAAACTTATTGTCGCCCATTGAATATCCCTGACTCATCATTTCGCACATACCATACTCTGAATGCACTCTGTCTATTCCAAATCCTGCGCAGAGCCTCTGGTGCAGCTCCTCGCGAGTGATTTCTTGACGAGTCCCCTTCATACCGCCGGTCTCCATAACGATGAGTTCGGGCATTGACAGCGAGTAGCGCTCCACCAAGTCGAGCAGTGCGAAACTTACTCCGAGCAGAATTGTTCTTCGATTTTTTGCAAGCGACTCATTCAGTCGTTCAATCAGAGTGGGGTAGTCATTCAGGAAGAATCCTCCGTCGGCAGCCTTTCCAATCAGATTGTCAGCCATATACACCAGCGACGACCCTTCGCGTTCAAGATATTTCGGCAGCAATGCAAACAGAGCACTCTCCGTAATGTCGCCATAAAATTGCTCGAACCCTCTGCTGAACGACTCCTCATATAGTGCGAGGTCGCCCACCAAGTGTCGGCTCGGAGTCATTCCCGAAGTGCAGCTGCTCGTGAACGTAGTCTGAGCCTCTTTCTCTCCACAATAGACATCTCGGTGTTTGAATGTTTCTATCGGCAGACAGGGAATCTCTCTCCAATTGTCGATTTTATCGGGCGAGATGCCTGCCATATCGACATATTCGCGATATGGTTGGCAATGGTTATATTGATGTAAAAAGAGTTCAAGGGCTAAGCCATCGAACTCCTTTTCATTTTTGATATTGAATATTCTTTCTTTAGAAATCATATTCGATTATTTATGTTCCATCAAGAAACGTTCGCAATCCAGAGCTGCTGCGCAACCCGAGCCGGCAGCTGCGATTGCCTGTCTGTAGAACGGGTCTTTAACGTCGCCTGCTGCGAATACACCTTCGATATTGGTCTTTGAAGATGCGCCTTCGGTTTGGATATAACCTTCGGGTGTGAGTGTGAGATAATCTGCAAATACCTTAGTGTTCGGAGTATGACCGATAGCCAGGAAGAATCCGTCGATTGCGATTTCGCGTTTTTCGCCTGCGGTGTTTACGACTCTCACGCCTGTTACGCCGTTATCGTCGCCCAGCACTTCGTCTGTATTGTGTTCAAAGAGAATTTCGATATTCGGAGTATTGAATGCGCGTTCCTGCATAGCCTTTGATGCGCGGAAGTAAGGTTTGCGCACAATCATATATACCTTGCGGCAGATAGAGGCCAGATA
>JAZOQL010000166.1:0-3136 GCA_045656065.1 Rikenellaceae bacterium
CCCATTGAAGTAGTTGCTCTCCTGACGCGAGAACATCATCGAGGGTGAGAAACCCAACTCCGAAGAGCGATACATCGCCAGCCCCGCAGGATTTATCCCCGCAGCCGAAAGGTCAGCTCCCAACGAACTGTAGGCTCCGCCCATCGCCGCAGCTCGGGCTGTGGTCAGGCTGTAATCCGTCTGCGAAAATCTCAACGCATCTGCAAATTGCTGTGCCGAAACACCTCCCGCAAACACAACAGCAACTAATGTCCAAATAAAACGTTTCATATCTTTTGATTTTTAGGTTTCACACTATCTTCTGCCTCGATTAACGCCGCCCCCCGACGAGTTTCTCGACGAACCCGAACCAGACGAATTGTTGCCCGTAGAACTATTTACAATCTGGTTTGCTGCGCGATTGATAGCCCTGGTGTAGTCTGTTCTGTTTTGCGAATTAGAGGCCTTAGAGGCTGCATTATTGCGTCTGCGCTCGAGCAACTGTGACGAACTATAACTCGGAGATTTAATCTCGATTGGTCTGTCATTATCAATTACGCGCACGTTTGACGAGCCTCGACTCGGCACATATCGTCCCGGAGCATAATAGTTTCCCTGCGACACAGTAGAATTTCCCAACAAACTTCTGCGATTGCCACCATAGTAAACCGGAGCATAATTTCTGTTAGGTCTATGGTTTGGTCTATAATTGTGGTGTCCGTAGTGATATCTCGGGTGGTATCCGTGATGGTAGTGCCAATAAAGGTTATGTCCATACGCGTGGTGAGCCCAATAGTGGTATCTCGGAGCCGACCAATAATAAGAGTAACTCCACGGATAGTTCCAGCCCCAACTGAAGCTCCAATTCCAGCCACAGGTGCTCCAATGGTTCCAATACGGACTTCCCCAGCGTGCACCTACGAGAACTGATGCGCCCCAATTTCCGAACATCGCAGTTACATATCGAGGTTCAACCCATACGCTGTTTCCACTGAACACTACATTATAAAACGCAGGGTCATAAATCTTTGCATACCACACAGCATCACTGTTTACTGCATTGTAATAACTTGATGCAGTTTTATAGTTTGCCGATTGCACACCACGAAGTCTGCGTTCGAATGAATCATCATAACTATTCGACACCAGAGATTCGTACGAGTTCTCCTCATATTGCACCTCTTCGCTGACAGTTCTTTCCGGAGCTACACGTTGCACGTCGCGTCTGCTGACAACGCCATAGACATCGTCCTGATATGCAGTCTGATTTGCTGCGCCCACAGAAGCACAAGAAATCAAAACGAGAGCAGAGAACATCATCATAAAAATTTTCATTGCAGTTTTCATAGCAAATATATTTTTCGTTAAACGATTCATTAGCACAGGTGCGCACCACACCCTTTTTATATTAAACGTAAATAAGTCTGAATTTATTATCAGATTATTACAAAAATTCGATATTAACTACCGATTATTTTTGAAATGTAAATTTGGTGCAAGTTAGCGATTAATTTTCGATTTTGCAAACACTGCGTTTATATCGGATTTTCATTCGATTTTTTTGACATATTTGGTAGACATTTATACTATATTTTTCTACATTTGCGAAACGATTAAAATATTCGAGTTATGACTCTACAAGAAAAATTAACAAAATGGGCCAACGAAACGGCTGCTGCGTATCATATTCTTCCACACAGAGATATTTCCCTACGCTGCATTACGCGCAGGCACAATCAATGAATTAACGATGTGATATGAAAAAAATAATTTTTCTGGATTTTGATGGTGTTCTGAATACCGAGCATTATCAGGGACTACTCAAACAT
The DNA here is from genome assembly GCA_045656065.1 of Rikenellaceae bacterium. Lineage (GTDB taxonomy): Bacteria > Bacteroidota > Bacteroidia > Bacteroidales > Rikenellaceae > CAJGBR01. Next base: position 1,809 of record JAZOQL010000166.1, read on the forward strand.
CAAGGGCAACCTTGGCAAGATGAATATGGAGCAATCTTCGACCCAAATGCCGTAAAGCAACTAAAGAGAATCATTGATGCTACGGGCGCAGAGATCGTAGTTGAGTCGTCGTGGAAATATCTTGGACTTGATGCAATGAAGGAGTTATGGAAAGCTCGAAACCTACCAGGAAAGATAATCGACATTACTCCGTCATCTGTCAGTGATGACTACTTACTAAATGCCGATCTTGACTCAATGCACCTCTGCAAGGGAATGGAAATAGCATTTTGGATATCTGAATACGGCAGTCAAGATACGCGCTATGTTATCATTGATGACGAATGTGTAGTGCTCGACTCACAGATACCACAATTTATCAAAACCGACTCCAACAAAGGTCTAACCAACGACCAAGCCGATAGAGCAATCCATATCCTTAATAGAGTGACAATCTAACGAAATATACAAGTAGTGTGATTTCACTCACCTCATAGAAATTGTCTTGATGGAGTTGCAGTTGCTCGCAGAGACTCCTCACACTCGCAGCTGCGCCCAAAGAAACCCAGCAATCGGGCAATTAAACGCCACGACCCGCGAAAAATAACTGCACTACCCCGCACTCAGAACGTGTCCCAATGGGAGTAGCAATTCCATCACATAGGCACTCCACTCACTCCCTCACGCGTGGGGATTCACGCAGAGGTATGCACAAAAAAAAGCAGCCCAGATTACTCTGAGCTGCTTGAGGTGGCGGCGACCTACTCTCCCACAAGTTAATGCAGTACCATCGGCGCTAAAGGGCTTAACTTCTCTGTTCGGAATGGGAAGAGGTGGAACTCCTTCGCTATTACCGCCTAAATCTTTTATCAACTTTTTCAAGTCGTATGCCTTATGTCTTGAAATTCAAAGGGTGAACAACAGGCCCTCTCTCGAAGAAATCTATCGGGCTATTAGTACAGATCGGCTTTGACATCACTGCCTTTACACCTTCTGCCTATCAACGTAGTAGTCTCCTACGGCCCTCAAGGGAAGTCTAATCTTGGGGTTGGCTTCGCGCTTAGATGCTTTCAGCGCTTATCCAATCCGAACGCGGATACTCGGCACTGCACCTGGCGGCACAACCGATACACCGGAGGTTCGTCCAACTCGGTCCTCTCGTACTAAAGTCAGGACCCCTCAAACTTCCTACGCCCGCAACAGATAGGGACCGAACTGTCTCACGACGTTCTGAACCCAGCTCGCGTGCCACTTTAATCGGCGAACAGCCGAACCCTTGGGACCTTCTCCAGCCCCAGGATGTGACGAGCCGACATCGAGGTGCCAAACCGCCGCGTCGATATGAGCTC
>JAZOQL010000167.1:0-1708 GCA_045656065.1 Rikenellaceae bacterium
ACACTCCGTATCCCTGTGGTTTGCGAACTGCTCCGCATTACCAACCTGCACCGAGTCGTACAAGTCGTCGTTCCACAACGGCTCGTCTATCTCCCTGTGTGTTATTTGAAAAATCTTCATTCTCATAGTTCTTCCCAATACTTCCCGTACTGCGTCCATTTCTTTCCGTTGTGCTTCTTTTGGAAACTTTCGCTGTTCAATGCCGTAAGAGCGTTTGGATAATCCCTGTCCATCTCCTTGAAACAATACTCCGTAGTCTCTCCCGTAACCTTGTCAGTGCCGATATAAACCGAAGGAACCAAGGAAGCCCCGACTACTTCCCTTACCCGCTCCATCTGATTTTCAGTCGGTATGGTGTACGTCACGCAGTAAAACGCAACCCTTGTCTTGACGACGTTCTTGTACCTTCTCGATTTTGCGGAGTCCGCAATGTCGCATATCCACCTTCCGCCCTTTGCATTGAAAAGCCACGCCAAAGCCCTTCCGACACTCTTCCAACTCCTGACTGGTGAGTACTTGTCGTCGTCGTAGTAGTTGAGATAGATTTCCAACACCCCGTTCTTGGAATTCCACCTGCCTTCGCTTTCGTTGAGAGACGCAGTAACTTTCAACGCATCGCCGAACTTCCATACCCACACACCCAGCCTTCTCTTCCAACTCATAAGTCAAATATACCAAAAATCCGTCAGACGCAGGTTGCGTAATCGAATAATAAGGAGATTATGAAATAATCTACTTATTACGAGATTTATTTAAATTATTTAATAAATAAATCAGTTTATCTTTTTATATCTGGTTTTAAGAGATCCTGGTCTACGCATACGCGAGGCTATAACTCTTCTTCAACGGGCTTTGTTTGATCAACCCCGACTTAATTTTCTTTTTGGTATATTGGTACAGAACAGCAGGGGCACGCAGTTCGAAAGTCAGGCAATTCACAGCATAATATAGAAAGCAACCGAGTAAGCAGTGCCCCGCTGAAAGGTTGCTTTTTTTTGTTGCTATGCTTTGAACAGGCTTCCAACACCCCGTTTTTTGGAAGTTGATTTTTCGATCAATATACTTGTGAAAAACAATGCGTAAGGACAAGGCGAATCCGATAATGGAATGCAAAAGTCCCAAAGCAAAAAATAATCACATTATGCAGTTCAGTGCAAACTATGACTTGATCCGCAACAAGGTTGCCGACAAGCGGGTGGAAGAAATCCCCACCAAAGTGGGAAATGTAGTCACTATCAAGACTAGCGAACTCTCGAAGAAGTACAAGTTCTACAACGCCAACAGGGGCGAAGGAAAGGAACAGATGGATATGGCGAGAGTGCGGAAGATTGCGAAGTCAATCATCGGTTCGGGCGAAGTCCCCGGCGTCTATGACGGAACATATTGGCTTGTGGAGCCAATCATCGTCAACGCAAAAACCGGCGTGGTAGCCGACGGGCACTACACTTGGGCGGCTCTCGAAATGGTTCGCTCTATGGTTGGTTGGGACTTGCCTGTGATTGTAATCGAGCGTGACTTCCCGAAAACACTCACGCAGATGCAGGTTGTGTCTATGTTCAACAACTGCAGGAAGCCTTGGCAGTCGTCCGACTTCGTAGAGTGCTACGTCAAGGAAGGACTACCCGACTATATCAAGTTGAAGGAAGCCGCAATCACGCTCGGCGGACCGTTCGTCAAAAAGAACGGAAAGCCCAACTACAAATACGTA
>JAZOQL010000168.1:0-4153 GCA_045656065.1 Rikenellaceae bacterium
GATGTGGTATGCTCGAAATGGAGATAATACAATACCGGAAATTCAGCGGATTGCAAATTTTCGTCGACACTTGAATAGTCTTGCTGGCGGCGTTCCCGAAGGTCTTTGGGTATATGCACCCGAAAGATTGAGTGAACAATTGGGGAAAATTTCTGGAAAAGAGGTTGAAATGGCAAATGTTTTTGACACTAAAGCCAGACTTCAGTTGGAGACAGAGAAGTTTGATAGGGAAAAATGGAGTCCTGATATTGGGTACCTACTCTCTGCTGTCGAACATCGGGTGATAGCCCGAGGCGATTCCACCCGAATCAAATTTTTGTTTAACAACCGACGTGTAAGAAGTATCAAAGTTTTGGGTTACGGAAAGGCTTCGAAGGAAGATATCAAAAAAGGTGAGTATGTTGTTACGGTAGCTCCGAAGAAAACAAAATTAATCGAATGTTACATCAACGGCGGAGAACGAGCACACAAACGAGTAATCGTAATTGAGCCCGAAAAATACGACGAAGTTATGAAAGACTGGGGTCGAAGTGGCTATAATTCAAGATACTTGGACAAACTCGCCGGCGGTGTGCCATTGTTTTAGTTCTACGGATTTTTAATCACAACATACTAAAAAAACAAAAACTACGGAACTTCACAATTCCGTAGTTTTTTGTATAACCCTGAAAATGAAATGCTATATAAATTTGTTACCCTTTTTCATCTTAACATCTTCGACGAACTGTTTGATATTCTGTTCGCTCTCACGACGACAGATTAACAGCACGTTATCGCTCTCAACGACAATATAGTCTTTCAGACCCTCTACCACAACAAGTTTATCCTCGGGCACCTTGATGATTGTTCCCGTCGTGTTGTATGCAAATGTATTCTCGTCTGCTACGTTCTGGTCGAATGTCAGGCGCGAATTCTGATACAACGACTCCCAAGTGCCGATGTCCGACCAGCCAAAGTCCGAGCAAATTACATACGCATCAGGGGTCTTCTCCATAATGCCGTAGTCAATCGAAATGTTGCGACATTCCGGATATATCTTGGCAATTGCGTCACGTTCAGTCGGTTTGCCATAGTGGTCGGCGATTGACTTAAACTGAGCATCAATCTCAGGCAGCCACTTTTCAAAGGCATCAATGATAGTCTTCACGCTCCAGATAAATATACCTGAATTCCAGAAGAAGTCGCCGCTGTCGAGGAATGCGCGCGCAACCTCTAAAGTCGGTTTTTCGGTGAAGGTCTTAACCTTATTCACGCCATTGAGTTTCACCTCATCGGCAACCTGAATGTATCCATAACCCGTAGCAGGACGTGTCGGACGGATACCGATAGTTACCAGCGCACGATTTTCGCTCGCAAAATCTGCACCCTCAACAATCACTTTTCTGAATGTCTCCTGATTCGAGGTGTAGTGGTCGGCCGGAGTCACAATCATCGTAGCATCAGGGTCCTGAGCCAAAAGTCGGTATGCAGCGTATGCGATGCAAGGTGCAGTGTTTCTGCCCAGCGGCTCGCACAAAACCTGATCTATTTCCAACTCTGGAATCTGACGCAACACTTCGCTCTTGTAGTTTGCATTTGTAACCACAAGAAAGTTGCTATCGGGAATAAACTGTGCAAAACGCTCGTATGTTTGACGAATAAAACTCTTTCCCGTACCCAGAATATCCAGGAACTGTTTGGGGTGAGATTGACGGCTCATTGGCCAGAAACGGCTACCTACGCCGCCCGCCATAATTATGCAGTATCTATTTTTTGACATTACGCTCACTTTATTTTTTTTGTAAAGTTCGGATAAATTTTTGATTAGTGCAAATTTTTCAGCATTCTTCGACACTAATAGTTACATTATTAACGAATCGCTATCTGAAAAAATTTCTCATTCGGTCGAAGATATTCACATCTTGCTTTCCCTTCTCAGGCGAGAAATTCTTCGATTTCGACAGTTTTTCCATCATATCTTTCTCATCTGACGAAATGCTCTTCGGAATGAACACATTGACAATAACCAGCAGGTCGCCACGTCCATATCCGTTGATATCTGGAATACCCTTACCCTTGAGTCTCAAAACTTTACCTGTTTGAGTTCAGGCTCGATTTTGATTTTCACGCGACCGTCGACTGCGGGTATTTCGATGCTTGTTCCCAGCACAGCCTGCGGAATAGACACCTCCAGATTGTAGATAAGGTCGTTGCCATCTCTGACGAGTTCCTTGTCGGGAATCTCCTCAATCAACACCAGCAAATTGCCATTCACACCGCCGTGACGCGCAGCATTACCCTTGCCCGAAACCGACAACTGCATACCGTCAGCCACGCCAGCAGGAATCTTTATTTCGACAATTTCTTCGCCTTTGACTACGCCTTCGCCGTGACACTTGTCGCAAGGGGTAGTAATCACCTTACCCTCGCCTCCGCAAGTGGGACACGGCTGTGTAGTCTGAGTCTGTCCGAAGAATGTATTTACAACGCGAGTAACATATCCGCTGCCGTTACAAGTCGAACAGGTCGAGTGTGAATGTTCATCTTTAGCGCCGCTGCCACCACACTTGTCGCAAGCTACGTTCTTGTTTATTTTCAGTTTCTTAACCGTACCATTTACAACTTCCGAGAGAGTCAGTTTCACCTTTACTCTCAGGTCTGCACCGCGATTTACACGCTGACCGCGCTGACCACCGCCGAATCCGCCAAACCCACCGAAGTGACCTCCGAAAATATCTCCGAACTGACTGAAAATATCCTCCATTGAGAATCCGCCGCCGCTGAATCCGCCACCACCGCCGAATCCGCTACCGCTCATACCCTCGTGGCCGAATCGGTCATATCGCGCACGCTTATCGGGATTGCTCAACACATCGTACGCCTCGGCAGCCTCCTTGAATTTCTCCTCAGCCTCCTTATCTCCGGGATTCTTGTCGGGGTGGAATTTTATGGCAGCCTTGCGGTATGCCTTCTTGATTTCATCTTCGTTTGCCGAGCGTTCTACGCCCAGCACCTCGTAATAATCACGTTTTGACATAACTGCTGATAGATTATTCGCCTACAACGACTTTTGAGAAACGTACTACTTTATCCTTCAACTTGTAACCCTTCTGCACTACGTCGATAATCTTACCCTTCTGAGCAGGCTCGAATGCAGGAATTTTGGCGATAGCCTCGTGCAAGTCTGTATCCAATTCATTTCCGACTGCTTCGATTTCAGAGACTCCGAGTTGGGTCATCGTCTGCATCATCTTCTTGTAAATCAACACCAGACCCTCTCTTATCGAGTTAATATCTTCGGTCTTATCGTTAGCCTCAAGCGCACGTTCCATATCATCTACGATAGCCAGAATAGCCTTGATTACATCTTCGCCGCCCTTTGAAATCAGCTCGAGTTTTTCGCGAGATGTTCTCTTGCGGTAATTTTCATATTCGGCAGCCAATCTGATGTATTTATCTTTCCATTCGGCAACCTGACCTGTCAGTTGTTCTGCCACATTGTCAGCACCCGACTCAGTCTCCTCTGCCACATTGTCAGCAGCAGCAGACTCGCCACCGGTCACTGTCTCTTTTTCGTTTTGTTCTACTTCGGCATTAAAGTCCTTATTTTCAGCACCTTTATCCGCTTTATTATTTTCACTCATATTGTGTTTGTTTTTTCTTAATCTCATTCTATAATCTATTTAGCAAATTGCATACCATCAAAAACTGATTGTCAGTTGATTCGCAATTGGGCAAGAACAACTCTCTCTGCACACGAACCGCGCTGCAAAGGTACTGTTTTATTGTGAAAAACGAACAACCGCAACGTTTGCAGAATTATTGCTTCAAAAACACACACCCTGACAATCAATTAGATAGCAACGCAAAAAACAAACAAGAAATAATCGATAAAAAAATATGCGACTTTTTCTTGTGGAAAGAATGAATATTATTGAATAAAAAGGTTACCTTTGTGGATTGAATTATGGTTTTGAAATTGTAACAAAAAAAATATTGCGTTATGGCAGATCTTACTAAAAAAGCAGCCGATAATATCAGAATATTAGCTGCTTCGATGGTCGAAAAGGCCAAATCGGGACACCCCGGCGGTGCTATGGGCGGAGCCGATTTTATCAATGTACTCTATTCGGAATTCCTGCGCTACAATCCGAGTGATTACTCATACCCGTTC
>JAZOQL010000169.1:0-13664 GCA_045656065.1 Rikenellaceae bacterium
ACGATAAGACCGCCGACGGTGGTTATCATCGCAGTGTACATACCGCTTGACAACAGCGCCATATCAACCGTACCTCCTGCTTGAGAGAGATTCATAAACGCCTGAACCATACCGATTACAGTACCCAAGAAACCAATCATCGGAGCTCCACCAGCAGTAGTCGCCAACAATGGCAATCCGCTTTCAAGTTTAGACACTTCCAAGTTTGCCACATTTTCGATAGACGAATGCACATCGTTAAGCGGGCGACCGATTCGTTCGATACCCTTTTCAATCATTCGCGCGATAGGTGTATCATTTTCGCGGCACAATTGGATTGCAGCGCTCACCTTGCCTCCGTAGATAAGGTCTTTGATTTGGTTCATAAAGTTCATATCCAGCTGCGAAGCCTTTCTGATTGCCCAGAATCTTTCAAAAAATACAAAGATTGTCAATGCACCAAGAAGTGCCAACGGAATCATAAGCCAACCTCCGGCAAGAATCAATTCACCAAGTCCCATTGTCGGTTGTTCAGCAGCGGCTACGACATTAGCCACAGAGTCTGTTACAGTTGTTGTTTGAAGTAGTGTATTCATATTTAATTATCATTTATTCTCGAACTGCAAAGATACGTTTTTTTTGCGTGGTAAATGTCATTTTGGTTCAATAATTGTCCTATTTCACAAAAAAACTTATCGCTTATGCAGAAGTTGAGTTGTTTTGAAGTTTTATTTCTGGCTGTGAGTTTTAGTGTTGTTTTGTATTTCAAATCAAATAAAGAGAATAATATGGGAACTATTTCTATTTCAACCGAGGAATTTATCAAAAAAGTAGCTGATTATCAAACATCTCCCAATCAATGGAAATATCTGGGAGACAAACCCTGTATAGTAGATTTTTATGCTACCTGGTGCGGACATTGCCGCACGCTGTTGCCGATACTCGACCAGCTGGCCGAAGAGTATCAGGATAAGATTTACATCTACAAAGTGAATGTGGACAATGAACGACCTTTATCGCGGGCATTCAAGATAAAGTCGCTGCCGACACTGTTTCTGTGTCCGATGAATGGTGCGCCGAGAATAGTTCAGGGAGCATTGCCCAAAGAACAACTCAAAACACTGATTGACACAATGTTAGTAAGTTACAACTAACCGTTTACCATACGAATATAGAGTTCTGCATACCGACGGGCGCACTCTTCCCAGGTGAATTGTGCTGCCCAATTTTTTATCTCCGCAAAGCTCTCCTCCGAGCAATGGTCGTTCATAAACAAGGTCAGCTGCTCGGCCATTTTTCGTGGTTCGAGTTCGTCCCAATAACAGCCATTCGGCCCTCCGATTTCGGGCAGCGAGGTCAGATTTGACAGCGCTACGGGTTTGCCGAACTTCATCGCCTCAATCGGTGGCAATCCGAACCCTTCACACAATGACGGAAACAGAAACATTTTACATTCAGAATACAATTTTGCCTTCTGAGCATCATCTACTTCGCCTACGAATTCGACATTTCTGCGAGGCAATTTTTCAGCTATTGTGCGAAGGTTCTTTGCATAGGTTGAATTCAGATTACCCGCAATGACCAATTTTTGGTCGGGCAGCCACTCCATCATTCTGACCAGCAGTTCGGGATTTTTCTTTGGCATCAGGCTCGACAAATGCAACAGATACTCGCCCTTGCGCGGAGCACACAAACGAGTCAAATCACTGACTCCGTTATATATAACCTCGCCCTGACGGGGATACTCCGGATAGCAGCGCTCGACATCTGACTTGGCATAATTGGATATAAAAGTGAGCGCATCTGAGCGTTTGATTTGCACTCCGATTTTTCTGCGATATTTGTTCACCTTCGCGCCCTGCTTTTCATACAGAAAATTCAAATCGTGAACAGTCAGCAGCGTACGCTTTGCTCTATTCAAAAATTTCAAACGACCATATTGATGCACCGAGTGAAACAGGTCGCATTTCAGTGTCAGTCTCAGCCACAAGCGACTCAACCGCCCACACTCAATCTGTTTAACTCTGTCACCAAAGACTCCGACACTCCCCTTTGGAACCACAAAAACAAGCTCAACACCGTTACGATTAAGGAGCGGCAACTGCTCAACAAGGTGACGCCCCAACTGCATAGAGAACTCTCCGAGCCCTACTCTCAAATTCTCAATAGCACACAAATCCAACACTACACGTTTCATAACAAAACTCTATATCGACTCTAAAAATTTCACCCAATGCGCCCCCACACTCTCAACCGAGAAGCGCTGCACACTCTGTTTTCCACCACGAGCAATTCGACTGCGCAACTCATCGTCAGCCATCAGTCGCTCCAGCTGACGCGCGTACTCGCGCAAATCGAACGGCGGAACCAACACTCCATTCTCGCCTGACGGAGCCAAAATCTCGCGAATGCCAGCACTCGAATCAAAGGCAATGCAAGCCACCTCCGACGACTGAGCCTCGCACAACACCATACCCCACCCTTCGATTGTCGATGACAACATCAAAATGGAACCATCTCGGTAATAGGGTCTTACGTCTGAGGTATAGCCACAGAAGCGCACTCGTTTAAGTCCCAGGCTGCGCACCTGTTCGCGCAATGCGCTCTCATATTCGCCCTCGCCAACAATCAGAAACTCCCAATCCGGCATCTTGCTCTCGACCATACTCCACACCCTGACAAGGCGGTCGATTCGCTTATCGGCATAGGTCAGTCGTCCAACATATAGCACCTGCTTGCGTTTCTGTTCGACAGGCAACGCATCGTTAGCACAAGGATTTGTAAATGTTCTAAACTTGTTATCCTGCACCGACACACCCAGACTCTCGGCAATCTGCCGTCCATAACTATCTGTCAATGTGCCGAATACATCAACCGTATCGTAAATTTCGCGATAGATTTTCCCTATTTTTTTGATGTGTCGATTAAATAGCACATAGCTCGGTTTGCGCAGAAAATGCCACTCAAACCACTTAGCAGCAGAAGTTTGCGCTAACCGTTTGCCATTAAATTTTTTATACTCGGCCTCCCAGAACGGAGTACCGTGCAACATATACATCAACTTGCCATTAAGGTGCTGTTTCAGTCGGGTGAGATGGGGAATCAATATACCACCAACCACCAGCAAATCAATACCCAATCGGTTCGCAGTCTGCGCAATGCAATCCACAGCATCTTTAGTCATAAAATCGTCAATGGGCATCTGTTCATAGCGAATCTTAGGCGACGAATCGAACATCTTGTCGTGATTGATTCGCGTAGCCAAAACCCACACATCAAACCCGTTATCACACAAATATCCGGCCACGTGGCGAGTAACCATTTCGGCGCCACCCATCGGATAAACCATATGTAAAAATGCTATTTTTCTAACACACATAAACCTCCGCATTAAGAAATGACTCTACAAAAATAGAGCAAATAAAAAAACTTTCCAAATCATTTGTACATTTTAACGCCCAGATGCAAATCAAAAATAACCCTGTCCGACAGACGCCGAACAGGGTTCTATAAATTTCAAGATTATTGTTTGTACTTAATTTATATCCTAATTCACCATACTCATTTAGCGCAATTACCAACTATTTTCACAAAATTTTCTACATTATGGGCAGCAACTTCAGTCACCTCTGTAACCGGTTCGTAAACATACGGTACATAGACATAAAGTCTGTAAACTGCATATTTACCATCTTTTGAGATTGCCGTATCGAGACGAGCTCCGCCTGAGGTGGTAGCTGACAAATTGTCATTCAGAACTGCAAAATTACCAGCTTCGAGATTTGTGCGGATTTTAGTTGTATCAGTGATGTCAAAATAGAGCGACTGCTTAACCATAGGACTACGAGTCGGACGGTAGACATACTCTCTACAACCTATGAACTTGACCAGCGCAACAACTGACAGCGCAACACCAACCATTGTTACTGCGATATATACAAATCCTGAAAATTTTCCAGCCACGACAAACAGGGCTACAGCCACAACCAATGACAGCACTGCCAATGAGAGCGATGCCTTGTTTACACCTATTGAGACTTTTTCATCGAAAATTTTATCTTCAAACATTGATTTCATAATCATTTACTTTTTTTGAGTTTTTTTTTTCATTTTGGTTTGGATTAAGAGAGTGTATTGCAGAGTCCGAAAGTAATCGGACACAAATACATACAACCAGACGATTCGGACTCTCTCACTCCGAACCATCAGACCTGATTGTAATTCTTGGAAAAATAAACTCAGCTAAATGATTATTCGCCTCAGAGCGATAACGTGATAAATCTTATCGGCACGTACGATGCGTATGTCCGACTCGCCAGAGGTGTATGATTTCGGAAAACTACTCCGACATATAGTTCTGTTTCTGTTCTTCAATTCTACCGGAATGTGCTTGCTCACACTGACCGGCACCTGTTGGGTATTCTCTCTCACCTTGTAGCTCGCAGACAGACCAGCCCAACTATCGCACACCAACTCGCAATAGTCTCTCATCTGGTCGACAATCTGCGCATCGGTCTGCACTGCACCAGGCTGCTCGACAACGTTTCCCGAAACATTGCCTACCAATCCTAAACACAGCAACAGCGATAATATGTAAATCAGTCTCGACACCCTAATTTATAATTGAGGAAAGATTTTTTCTGTAAATATTACTCAGCAAAGCCCTAAGTTCAACAACATTCGAGCTGCGATAGACGATTCGTCCCTGTGGGTCGATAAGAATCATCACAGGCGCAGTATTGACGCCATACGCTGCCGCTGCCGAACAGTTCCACAACTTCAGATTGCTGACATTCACACCGCTTACCGTCTCATTTCTCAGCGCCTCGACCCACTCGTTATAATTGCGGTCAATCGCAACATTATAGATATTCAGTCCATAGGGCGAATACTCCTGATAGACCTGCTTGAGAATTCTGTTATTTCCACGACAAGGGCCACACCACGACCCCCAGAAATTCAACAACACATACCCACCCTTGCCAAACAAATCTGACAGTTTACGGATATTACCCTTCTCATCAGCAAGCGCAATATCCACATACTGTTTGCCCACACTCGTAGCTTCGAGAGACTTGATATACGAGGTCAATTCGCGTACATAAATCGACCTTTTAACCATTTCCGAAAAGCTCTCGATTTTGTATTTTATAGCCTGAAGCGGCAACGAATTGAGCAACTCTGTATACAATATGAATGCCGACACAACGCTATTCAGATTATCGTCTACGAAACTGAGATTCAAGCGATTTATATCCGAAGTCATCTCTCCGAACATATTTCTGTTGTCCAATCTCTTCTCTAAGATTTCATTGACTTTCTGATTTCGCTCGCGGTACAACATCTCCGTAATCGAGCCATAAACGTCTACTTCTCTGTTATTACTTCGCCCATAGACCATCATTTCGCTATTTTCTATGAAGAACGGAGCGAATGCAATCTGACCCGGAATGACCAAACTAATCATCACAGGCACATCTAACTTGCCCTTGAACGAGAATCGACCATTGATTGCAATCGTAGAATCAAGCACCTGAGCATTAGGGATACCGGCCTCGGTCATATACACCTTGCCATTGACACCCTCAATATTTCCAACCAGCACAAAACCATCACTACCTTTTTTGAGTGCAATTACAGGTATCTTTACATTATACTGAGCCACACCCGGCACAACTCCAAATATTGTCGCACCCAATATAGCCAGCAAACTTTTATATAATATCTGTTTCATCTTTCGCACTGAAAAAAACACAACGCTCAAATATAACGTCTCAAATTCCCAAATGTTGCATAATTCTCGAAAAACTATAAAAATTACCGTTTAATTCTATCGGGATTACTCCTTACAAACTCAGCCCAACCCTGCCCCGACTTGGTAGTCTTCAAGCCAAACGATTCATAATAGTGACACATAGCCACCGCCAAGCCATCTGTAGCATCAAGTTTTGTCGGCAGTGTATCAAATTTCAAGATACACTTCAACATCTTGGCCACCTGTTCTTTCGTAGCATTGCCGTTTCCCGTAACCGAGATTTTCACCTTTCGCGGAGCATACTCCGACACAGGCAACCCCCTGGTCAATGCTGCGGCCATAGCCACTCCCTGAGCTCGACCCAATTTCAACATACTCTGCACATTCTCGCCAAAAAACGGCGATTCGAAAGCCACCTGGTCGGGTTTATAGGATTCAATTATACCGCTCACGCGCTCGAAAATCTGGCGCAACTTGGTATATGGGTCGGCATATTTCGACAGGTCAATCCACCCCATTGTCACACACTGAGGCTTTTTATCCACAACCTCAACCACACCGTACCCCATAAAATTGGTTCCCGGGTCGATTCCCATTATAACCATCGGCTCTCTCTGCAGCAGGCCTCTTGCCTATTTTTTACTCAATTCTTCAACCTTTTTCTCGAGTTCTGAAATTGTCTTGTACAACTCAGGCAACTTCGAGTAGATGATGTGAGCTCGACGAGCACGAACCGTCGGCAGCGCCGGAGCACCCATCCACGATGTATTATCTTCGATGTCAGTCATAACCGCACCGCGTGAGGCAATCACAACGCGGTCGCCAATGTGCAGGTGACCTGTTGTTGCAGACTGTCCGCCAAACATACAGTTCTTACCCACGTGTGTCGAACCTGCGATACCTGCTTCGGCTGCGATTACGGTATTTTCGCCCACTGTAACATTGTGTGCAATCTGCACCAGGTTATCCAACTTAACACCTTTATGTATTATGGTCGATCCCATTGTAGCTCGGTCAACACAAGTGTTTGCGCCAATTTCGACATCATCTTCAAGAATAACATTTCCAATCTGTGGAATCTTCTTGTACGTATCGCCAACAGGTGCAAAACCAAAGCCATCGGCTCCGATTACCGTACCCGAGTGGATTATAACTCTGTTTCCAACCACACAATCTTTATAGATTTTGACACCCGGATAGAGTGTAACATCATCGCCTATTGTGACATTATCGCCAATATAAACTTGAGGATAAATCGACACGCGCTTACCCATCTTCACACCCTCAGAGATCACCGAGAATTCCCCTACATAAGACTCGTCATCGAGTTCCACGCCTTCGGCGATAGAGGCCATATTCGAAATACCCTTCTTGCGGGGAAGATTCGACACATAGAGGTCCAACAACTTAGCGAAACACTCATAAGCGTTATCCACCTTTATCATTGTTGGTTTAACCTCGCGTTCGGGCTGAAAACTTTTATTTACGATAACGATTGATGCTCCGCTGTCGTAGACATATTTTTCATACTTAGGATTTGACAGAAACGAGATTTCGCCCTCTTTTCCCTCTTCGATTTTACCCATCGACCAGACTTTGGCATCTTTGTTTCCGACTATTTCTCCGCCTATGAACGAAGCAATCATTTCAGCTGTAAATTCCATCATATATCTATTTTTTATTATTCTCTGTATTTGTTAATGTCTATTCCCTCAGGCAAAAACTCAGCAACATCTTTTCCGTAGGCCATCAACTCGCGCACAACGCTCGATGACACTGCCTCATATTCTGGTCGGGTAAACAACATCACGGTCATCAACTCCGAATCCAGCATATTGTTTATCTGCATCATATTGCGTTCGTACTCAAAATCCTGAGCATTTCTCATTCCTCGCAACAGAAACTTGATATCTCTCTTTCTGCAAAAATCGACTGTCAGCTCTTCGTACAACTCGACCGAAACACGCGGCTCGTTTTTAAACGAATCTTCGATGAGCCTTATTTTCTGTTCAGTGCTCAGCAGACCTTGTTTCGAGTAGTTACGTCCCACGCCTATCACTATACGGTCAAAAACTTGCAAACCTCTGTCTACCAAATCTTTATGTCCTCGAGTGAATGGATCGAACGACCCCGGAAACAGAGCAGTTTTTTCCATTGCCCAACTAAGCCATTAACTTTTCAAACAACGCCTTCATCGAAACTGTAGATTCGACAATTTGCGGCAATTCTTCGATTTTAATGCGCTGTTGCTGCATCGAGTCGCGGTGACGGATTGTAACCATTCCATCTTCGAGAGTCTGGTGGTCTACGGTCACGCACAACGGAGTACCGATGGCATCTTGACGACGATAACGTTTTCCAATTGAATCCTTCTCGTCGTATTGGCACATATAATCAAACTTGAGTTTATTGACGATATCACGCGCAACTTCTGGCAGTCCGTCCTTTTTCACCAACGGCATAACAGCAACCTTTATCGGTGCCAGCGCTGGAGGGATTCTCAACACTACGCGTTGTTCGCCGCCTTCGAGAGTCTCTTCAGCGTATGCTGCCGACATAATCTGCAGGAACATACGATCCACACCGATAGATGTCTCAACCACATACGGAACGAAACTTTCGCCAGATTCGGGATCGAAGTATTGAATCTTTCTACCCGAGAATTGTTGGTGACGGCTCAGGTCATAGTCTGTTCTCGAGTGGATACCCTCAACCTCCTTGAATCCGAACGGGAATTGGAATTCGACGTCGGTTGCAGCATTTGCATAGTGAGCCAACTTTTCGTGGTCGTGATATCTGTATTTTTCATCGCCCAGTCCCAATGCGCGGTGCCACTTCATACGGAACTCTTTCCAATGGTTGAACCATTCGAGTTCCTGACCCGGCTTCACAAAGAACTGCATCTCCATCTGCTCGAACTCTCTCATTCGGAAGATGAACTGGCGAGCTACGATTTCATTTCTGAACGCCTTACCCATCTGTGCAATACCGAACGGAATCTTCATACGGCCGCTCTTTTGTACATTGAGGAAGTTGACAAAAATACCCTGAGCTGTTTCTGGTCTGAGGTAGATTGTATTCGCACCCTCAGCAACTGAACCTATTTTTGTATCGAACATCAAGTTGAACTGACGAACATCTGTCCAATTTCTCGAACCCGAAATCGGGCATACAATCTCACAATCGAGGATAATCTGTTTCACCTCAGCAAGATTGTTCTCCTCGAGAGCCGTAACCATTCTCTGTTGTACAGCTGTGATTTTATTCTGGATATCCAGCACTCGTGGGTTGGTCTGACGGAACATAGCCTCGTCGAAAGATTCGCCGAAACGTTTAGCAGCCTTAGCTACCTCTTTGTTGATTTTCTCCTCCTGTTTTTCACACCACTCCTCGATGAGTACATCGGCACGGTATCTCTTCTTCGAGTCCTTGTTGTCAATCAGCGGATCGTTGAACGCACCAACGTGACCAGATGCCTCCCACACTCTTGGGTGCATAAAAATGGCAGCATCAATACCCACAATATTCGAATTGAGCTTAACCATCGAATCCCACCAATACTTCTTGATGTTGTTTTTGAGTTCAACGCCGAGTTGGCCGTAATCGTAAACGGCAGCGAGTCCGTCATAAATTTCGCTTGACGGGAATATAAAACCGTACTCCTTGCAGTGAGCAACGAGTTTCTTAAAAACTTCTTCTTGAGTCATAGTTACAAATTTTCCACAAATGTACTAAAAATTTTTCAGATAGCGCAACATACACTCAAAAAAGCCACCTGCCGGGCATCACAAGTTTGAATACAACCACAATTTCACAACACTGAAACTGTGGCACGATTTTTAATTGAGATAGAAAGTGCAAGTAAACGGGAAAAACTAAGTGGCTAAATTTCAGAGAATAAGTAGCATTTTCTTAAAAAAATGTAATTATTTCGATTCATTCAATTAAAAATTAGTACCTTTGCGGCAAAATGAGATAATTAACATTAACGAACAATAATAAAATTTTCAATTATGTCACAGATCAAAATCGGTATCAACGGTTTCGGCCGTATCGGTCGTTTGGTATTCAGAGCTGCTGTAGCTCAGGGTGTTGACGTCGTTGGAATCAACGACCTTATCCCTGTTGACTATATGGCCTATATGCTCAAATACGACACAGTTCACGGTCCGTTCAATGGTACCGTTGACGTCAAAGACGGCAAATTGGTAGTTAACGGCAAGGAAATTCGCGTAACAAGCGAAAAAGATCCTGCTCAATTGAAGTGGAACGAAGTTGGCGCTACATACGTAGTAGAATCAACAGGTCTGTTCCTGACAAAAGAACTCGCTGGTAAACACATCGAAGCTGGTGCTAAAAAAGTCGTAATGTCGGCTCCATCGAAAGATGACACCCCGATGTTCGTTATGGGTGTTAATAACCACACATACACTGCAGACATCAACATCTTGTCAAATGCTTCTTGTACAACCAACTGTTTGGCTCCGCTGGCTAAGGTTATCAACGACAACTTCGGCATCATCGAAGGTTTGATGACTACGGTTCACGCTGCAACTGCAACTCAAAAGACAGTTGACGGTCCGTCAATGAAGGACTGGAGAGGTGGTCGCTCGGTTATCGGCAACATCATTCCGTCATCAACAGGTGCTGCTAAGGCAGTAGGCGTGGTAATCCCTGCTTTGAAGGGCAAATTGACAGGTATGTCATTCCGCGTTCCGACTGCAGACGTTTCGGTTGTAGACTTGACTTGCCGCTTGGAAAAAGCTGCTACATACGAAGAAATCTGCGCTGCAGTTAAAAAGGCTTCAGAAGGCGAATTGAAGGGTATCCTGGCTTACACTGACGAAGCTGTTGTTTCTTCAGACTTCATCAACAATCCGAACACCTCTATCTTCGACGAAAAGGCTGGTATCGCTTTGAATGGCAACTTCGTGAAACTCGTTTCTTGGTATGACAACGAATGGGGTTACTCAAACAAAGTTGTTGAATTGATCAGATATATCGACACTGTTAAATAGTGTAATTTTTCGATAGATTCACACAATGCCTCTCAGTAATCACTGAGGGGCATTTTTTCATCTCAAAAATAATCTGCGTAATTATTTGTATTTTATATAATTACAATTTATATTTGTGGTGCAAAATCATAAAAATAACGTATATGAAAAATTTTTCTGTTTTATTAGGAATTTTCCTGATGATGGTTGTTGCGTCTTGCAATAATACCAGCAAAGATCCGCTTATCTACAATCCCAAGTCACTGAAGGAATCGGTATGGACGGTCGCTGACAGCGTAGCTACGCCCGAACAACTCGCAATGAAGAAAAAACTCAACGAAATGATTTGGAACTGCGTTCAAGTTAAAGATAACAGATTGACACTGACCGTCGGAAAAGATTATTTCAAGAAAAACGAAATCCCAGAAATATACTATGATTTCACGCTCGAAAGCCTTAAAGAGACTAACGATGGACTCGATAAATGGGAAAAAGAGGGTATGAAAGTTGACGTGAACAAGCTATTTGAAGATGCGAAGAAAGAGTACCTAACAACCAAACAAAAATAAATATCTAAAAACAAAAAAAACGAGTCTGCCACACCCAATTAGCAGACTCGTTTCATTTTATCTAATCACGCGCTTAGACGTGGATTGCTTCGTTGTGAACTGCAGCAGCAGCCTCCATCACAGCCTCGCTCATAGTCGGGTGCGGGTGGATAGTCTTCATAATTTGAGCTACCTTACCGCCCAATGCGCGAACCATTGTAGGCTCAGCAATCATTTCGGTTACGTTCAGACCTACCAAGTGAACACCGAGTACATCGTCAGTCTTAGCATCAGCTACAATCTTAACAAAGCCATCTTTGTCACCTGCTGCAGTAGCCTTACCAGATGCAGTATATGGGAATTTACCAATCTTAACTTCGTAACCTTTTTCAACTGCTTCACGTTCTGTCATACCTACGGATGCAACTTCAGGTGATGTGTACACGCAAGAAGGTACATTTTGGTAGTCTACAGTTGCAGGATTCAAACCGCTGAGTTTTTCTACGCAGCAAAGAGCTTCAGCCGATGCAACGTGAGCCAATGCAGGTCCGTGAACGATGTCACCAATTGCATAAACACCCTCAACAGATGTGCGATAGTAGTCGTCAACAACAATCTTATCGCGTTCAACCTGAATACCCAACTCTTCGAGTCCGATGTTTTCGATATTTGATTTGATACCAACTGCAGCCAATACGGTTTGAGCTTCGATAACCTCAACACCTTTCTTGCCTTCAACAGTTACTTTACACATTCCGTCTACAACTTCAACGCTCTTAACTGTTGTTGATACGCGAGTTGCGATGCCAGCCTTACGGAATGAACGTTCGATTTGCTTGCTCACCTCTTCGTCTTCCAGCGGAACCAGGTTCGGCAGGTATTCAACGATAGTAACCTTTGTGCCGATTGCTGAGTAGAACGCAGCCAATTCCGAACCGATTGCGCCAGAACCTACTACGACCATACTTTCAGGTTGTTCAGCCAAAGTCAGTGCGTGGCGAGAGTTGATTACATACTTACCATCAACGGGCAGGAACGGAAGTTCGCGAGGACGTGCACCTGTAGCCAAGATGATGTGCTTAGCTTCAACCATAATCTTTTCGCCTTCAGCCGGAGTAACCTCAACCTGACCGTTACCAGCCAAACGACCGTGTCCGCAGATTACCTGAACGCCGTTTTTCTTCAGCAAGAACTGAATACCTTTGTTCATAGTATCAGCCACGTTGCGGCTGCGAGCGATAATTTTTTCGAAATCAGCGCGAGCTTCGCCAACGATTTCGATACCATAATTTGCAGCGTGACGTGTATATGTATACACTTGTGCACTCTTCAACAATGCTTTGGTTGGGATACAACCCCAGTTCAAACATACGCCACCCAATTCGGCACGCTCTACAACAGCAGTCTTGTGACCGAGTTGCGCAGCACGGATAGCAGCCACATATCCACCAGGACCGCTACCAATAACAATTACGTCAAAATTTTCCATTATATCTTTATTCTGTTTTGAATTTAATTTTGTGCAAAGGTAAACAATTTAGATGACAATCGACTCATCGGCAGGACAAATTACTCGCAATGCGCCCTTTTCGCAGCATATTTCAAATGGGAAACGGGGTCCCGGTTGTCCATCAATATCGGTTGTAACGTCGCTCTGAGACTCGACCAACAACCTCGAACACTGAAAATGCAACATTCCGTCAGGGTAGCTCTTGCCGCCGCTGTTGATGAATTTCATAACCGTATTAAACGTATTGACGATATTTCCCGACTTGACTACAATCACATCGAGCAGTCCGTCTCTGATGTCTGCATTATACGCCAAACGCATATTACCCGCAGTCTGTCCATTGAATACGAAGAAAATCAACGACGAGCCCTCATACGAACCGCCATCTCCATCGAGTTTGATATTCAGTTTGCGGAAGTTCGGCAATTCGTTGAGCCCTCCCAGATAGTAAGCCAACTTGCCCAGCGCATTTTTCAATACGGTAGGAGTCTTTTGCGATACATCTGTGAACAATCCGCAGCTGAACACATTGACAAAGTAGTGTCCACCGGCATTGCCCAAATCCACACGCATCTCCTGTCCTGAGAGAATCTGACGACAGGCATTCAACACATTCAGCGGCATTCCCAACTGAATGGCGAAATCGTTAGCCGTTCCCGTAGGCAACACTGCAAGAGGCACATCAATGCCCAGGCGTTTCATTATGTTGACTACATAATTGACCGTACCATCTCCGCCTGCGACCATAATATGATGCAGATAATCGCCACAATCGACTCTTAAAAACTCCTCATCCTGAGCAGTGAACGTAATGCAATAGGGCAACAATAGATATCCGTGTCGCTGGTGCATTCGGATTATATCATCGAGAAAAT
>JAZOQL010000170.1:0-5242 GCA_045656065.1 Rikenellaceae bacterium
CAGAGTAGCTAATATTAACCCGAAGGCGTTTTGTCATTGTACTTCATTGGAGAATGTTAAAATCAACGAAGGGGTCAAGGCATTTTTAGAGGGGGCATTCAACGCTTGTACATCACTGAAAACCATCGAACTGCCAAGCACTACGACGAGCATTCAAAAAAGTACATTCCAAGGTTGTTCATCATTGGCAAGCATCTATTGCAAGGCAAAAACTGCACCTAAATTGGGCGAGAATGCCTTTGATGACATCAACTCCTCAGCAAAGATTTATGTCCCGATGGAGTCGGTCGATGGCTACAAGAGTGCCGACGGCTGGAAAGAGTATGCCGATATGATTGTTGGTTATAACTTTGACAAATAAAAACCTCAACCTTACACACTTAAGGTCTATACCCAACATCTTCCAAAAGATTAGCCCCGTGAGCGCAACCGTTGGCCATTCGGTCACACAGTTCGTTTTCGGGGTTTTCTGCGTGACCTTTAATCCAGACAAAGCGCACTCGATGACGACGATAGACTGCCAAAAATCTGCGCCAGAGGTCATCATTCTTGCGGTCTTTGAAATTCTTACGTTCCCAATCAAACAGCCAACCCTTAGAGACGGAATCAACTACATACTTCGAGTCGGAATATATCGTAACATCATTGCCGTCAGCTTTGAGCGCCTCGAGCCCAACAATCACAGCCAGCAGCTCCATACGATTGTTCGTAGTGAGTCGGTAGCCGGCCGAAATCTCCTTACGGTGCGGACCACTCATCAACACTACGCCATATCCTCCCGGCCCTGGGTTGCCGAGCGCCGAACCATCTGTGTACATTACTATCTGAGCCATAACTACCCTCTCCTTACCAATGATTTTAAAAGTTTTATAACATCAATTTTTTCGCGGCGCACTACGTAGAGAGCAAATGCACACAAGAGCACTGCACCCACTATGCGACGCAACCAAACGTGCAGCGAATCCGCCGAAATGCCCACAAAATATAACACACCACCTATTAGCGTGTAAATCAATATTGTGCGCCAAGCGTAAGGCGTAGGACAATACTTGTGGTTGAGATACAGACTCACTGCAACCATCGCAGCCTCGCTGCACAAACGCGCAATGGCAGCTCCCCAATACCCCATCTTGGGCACCAAAAGAATGTTCATCAAAATCGTAAACACAAGTCCCGAGCCCGTTACTACGATTGCCCAGCGCGTAGCACCAACCTTCTTGTACCAGAACGAAAGATTCAACACCATTCCCGACAATATGTTTGCAACCAAAACCGTAGGCAAAATGTGCATACCTACTCGGAAATCTGAGCCGATAATCAGCGCAAATTCATCTGTAAACAGCGTAATGAACAGATAGATAAAAATCGAAACAATGATAAAATATTTCATTGCTTCGGCATTGGTTCGGACAAAATCCTCCTTATTGAATCCCGACAGGAAAAAGGGCTCGGCAGCCAATCGATACATCTGCGTAAACATCAACATCAGGACTCCGATTTTCACCACTGCACCATAAATGCCTAAAGCCTCCATAGCTACATCGTCAGGCATAAGATATTTAATCATCTGGCGGTCGATGAACTCGTTGGCAGTACCCGCAATGCCGCTGATGAGCAACGGCAGAGAATACAACAATATCCTGTTCAGCAACTTTCGGTCAGCCACAGGCACTACCCTGTCACACGCAGGCAACAGCACTACAAAAGTGAAAAGACTCGCCACAAGATTGGCAATAAATACGTAACCTGCACCGTAGTTTTCGATATACATCAACTGCCACAACTGCCCACCGTTTTCGGCCAGCGACGGCAAAAACGAATAGAAAAAGATGCAGAGAACCAGATTAATCACAACCGAGAATACTCGCACTACAACGTATCGCAATGCTCGGTTCTGCTCGCGCAATCTTGCAAACGGAATGGCCGTAATGGCATCAAGAGCCACAATCGCCGCCACCACCGTAATATAAGAGGTATGGTCAGCATAGCCCATCGACTCTGCAAGTGGCACACGGAACAATACTGCGGCTGCAAAAAATAATAGGCTCACACCAATCACACTGCCCCACGTAGTTGCAAAGACCCGACGCTTGGCCGCTGAGTCCACAGCATCACCTGTGAACTTGAAATATCCCGTCTCCATACCCATCGTGAGAAGAATCAACACAAAGGGAATCAGCGCATAAAAATCGGTCACCACGCCATACTCGGCACGAGTCATCAGGCGCGTAAAGTAGGGCGTCAGCAGGTAGTTCAACAGCCGAGCAACAATGCTGCTCAAGCCATATATAGCCGTCTGACTTGCAAGTCTGGTTAATAACATTTCTCTATAAATTATTTTTCAGCGAACAAAAGTATGAAAAAATTTGCGGAATACGGAGTAAATTGTGTACTTTTGCAAGCAATTATTGATGATTATATCAAACTTAAAATAAATAGAAAAAAATGCCTGTAATTTCAGAAAAAGGCCTCGGAATGGCCGCATCACCTATTCGCAAACTCGTTCCGTTTGCAGAAGCTGCTAAAAAACGCGGCGTGAAAGTTTATCACCTCAACATCGGACAACCTGACATTGTGACTCCTGACTGCGCTCTGGAGGCTATCAAAAATATGTCTGACAAGGTTATCGAATACTCACACGCAGCAGGTCTTGAAAGCTATCGCCGTAAATTGACCGGTTACTACAAAAGCGTAGGTATCGACATCGACTACACTGATATCCTTATCACAACAGGTGGTTCTGAAGCAATCACTATGGCTATGAGCGTTTGCTTGAACCCGGGTGATGAAATCATCATTCCTGAACCATTCTACGCAAACTACAACACATTCGCTTATCAGACAGGTGCTGTGGTTAAGCCTATCACTTCGAAGATTGACAACGACTTCGCATTGCCATCAATCGAAGAGTTCGAAAAGATGATTACTCCGAAGACTCGCGCTATTATGATTTGTAACCCGAACAACCCGACAGGTTACATCTACAGCAAGGAAGAACTCGAACAGTTGCGCGACATCGTTAAGAAATATGACCTCTACCTCTTCTCTGACGAAGTTTACAGAGAATTCTGCTATGACGGCGTTCAACACTTCTCAGCAATGAACCTCGAAGGTATCGAACAAAACGTAATTATGATGGACTCAGTTTCTAAGCGTTACAGTATGTGTGGCGTGAGAGTTGGTGCCCTGATTACTCGCAACAAAGAGGTTATCGCTGCAGCAATGAAGATTGCACAAGCTCGTCTCTGCCCTCCGTACCTCGGTCAAGTTGCAGGCGAAGCTGCTATCGACACTCCGCAATCATACTTCGACGAAGTTCAAAAAGAGTATGTAGCTCGTCGTAACTTCCTGGTTGGCGCTTTGAACAAGATGGAAGGCGTTTACTGTCCGATGCCTAAGGGTGCATTCTACGCAGTTGTTAAATTCCCGGTTGAAAATGCTGACCACTTCGCACAATGGTTGCTCGAAGAGTTTGAATACAACGGCCAAACTGTAATGCTTGCTCCGGCATCTGGTTTCTACTCAACTGCAGGCGCTGGTAAAAACGAAGCTCGCGTGGCATACGTTTTGAAGATTGAAGACCTGAAAGGCGCTATGGAATGTCTCGAAGCTGCACTGAAGGTTTATCCGGGACGTACTAAATAAGATAATGTCTTAACTCATAGACTTTACGAAACGACACGCCAAACTATGACGTGTCGTTTCTTTTAAAGTGACAACGCAATGAACCGAAAAATCCTAAATCTAACACTTCCAAACATTGTCACCAATGTAACTGTACCATTGGTCGGAATGATTGACATTGCCATTGCGGGCAGAATGGGCGACGGAATATATCTCGGAGCCATAGCCATCGGCTCGGCAATATTCAACTTTATATATTGGAATTTCGGTTTCTTGCGAATGGGCACTACGGGATTTGCGGCTCAGGCTTACGGCGCACACGACCTGAGCGAGGCTACGAAAGTGCTGGTCAGAGGCTGTAGCGTAGCGCTCGGCATAGCACTGCTGCTATTAATCGCACAACAACCACTTGGTGCATTCTCGCTGGGGTTGATGCAAGGTTCGCCTGAGGTAATGCAGTTGGCTCGAGACTATTTCTTTGTTCGCATCTGGGCAGCTCCGGCCACAATCGGACTCTACGCATTCAAAGGGTGGTTCATCGGTATGCAGAATCCGCGCTCGCCGATGGTCGTAGCAATGGTGGTCTGCGCAGTAAATTTCATCTGCGGAGTCTGGTTCGTCTTCGGACTCGATATGGGCGTAGCGGGCATAGCGCTCAGCACGGTAGTGGCGCAATACTGCGGACTGCTCACTGCCATTGGGTTCTGGCTGAGATTCTACCGCAAACTCGCCAAATATTTTAACATCAAGGAGTCTTTGCAACTAAGCAGTCTGAAGTTGTATTTTTCAGTTAATGGAAATATCTTTCTGCGCACACTCTGTCTTGTGGCGGTATTCACCTTTTTCACCTCGGCATCATCGGGTATGGGCAACGACCTGCTGGCAGTAAACACACTGCTGATGCAACTCTTCACGCTCTACTCATACATAATGGACGGATTTGCCTATGCCGGCGAGTCACTCATCGGACGATTCGTGGGCAATCACAATCTGCCAATGATTAAAAAGTGTATTAAACATCTGATGGTCTGGGGCGTAGCAATGGGAGTTCTGTTCACGCTGCTTTATGGTGTGGCGTGGCGCAGTACGCTGGCCATATTCACAGACAATCCGAACATAATAAATCTGGCAGGCGATTTCCTCTGGTGGATTTTGGCAGTTCCGCTTGTAAGTTTCACTGCGTTCATTTACGACGGAATTTTGACAGGAGCTACACGGACACGCGTAATGCGAGATGCCATAATCATAGCATCTGCAATGTTCTTCTTGCTATATTATACACTAAAAGCATCGTTGGGTAACGATGCTCTATGGATTGCATTTTTAACCTTTCTGCTACTGCGCGGAGCCGTTCAGGCAGCAATGGTGCGCGGCTATCGTCTTATTCGACCTTAGTCCAGCCAAATTCGGTAGCCATCTGCTCCATCATCTGACGCGCAGGCTCGAACTCATTGGGTATCGTGCCCTCCAAAATGGCATCTTTTATGGCATTCTTTATCACGCCCAACTCTCTACACGGAGCTACGCCGTAAGTCTGCATTATGTAATCGCCCGAAATCGGAGGCTGAAAATTGCGCACTCGGTCTTTCTAAGTCGGATCGTAGCCATGTCGTTCTGT
>JAZOQL010000171.1:0-3271 GCA_045656065.1 Rikenellaceae bacterium
TGGACTGTGGTTGTAAAGAGTCTACGATTTATGGTTTGCTCAAACGTGGAGTTCAGGTTGTGAGAGTGCCGTATAATTGTGATTTGTCTGTGATGGATTAAAGTCGGATCGTAGCCATGTCGTTCTGTGGGCCAAGGAGTTGAAAAATGATGTTGTCTTCCTAAGCCCGCTTGGCCTCCGACTTTGGACTGTGGTTGTAAAGAGTCTACGATTTATGGTTTGCTCAAACGTGGAGTTCAGGTTGTGAGAGTGCCGTATAATTGTGATTTGTCTGTGATGGATTATGACGGAGTTCTGTTGTCAAATGGTCCGGGAAATGCAGAAAACTACCAATCAATAGTAGAAAATATCCGCAAGGCGATGGCTCAGGATAAACCTATCTTCGGTATGGGATTGGGTCACCAACTTTTGGCGCTGGCAGCCGGAGCAAAGATATTTAAACTCAAATATGGACACCGAGGTGCAAGTCAGCCTGTGGCAATCGTGGGTCAGGAGCGTGCCGTTATGACATCTCAGAACCACGGTTATGCAGTCGATTCAGATTCGCTGCCCGAAGGTTGGCAGACCACATTCACAAACCTGAATGACGGAACAAATGAGGGTATTGCGCACAAGACAAAACCATTCAGTTCTGTGCAGTTCACCCCCGAGGCTACACGTGGTCCGGAAGATGTAGCATTCCTTTTCGATAATTTCATTGAACAAATCAGACAATGCAAGAAATAAAGAAGATAAATAAGGTGCTTCTGTTGGGTTCGGGAGCATTGAAGATTGGTGAAGCTGGAGAATTTGACTACTCGGGTTCACAAGCGCTTAAGGCGTTCAAAGAAGAGGGTATTTATACAGTGCTGATAAATCCCAATATCGCGACAATTCAGACATCTGAAAACATCGCCGACAGAGTGTATTTGTTGCCTGTAACTCCTGATTTTGTTGAACAGGTTATCGAACGCGAACGCCCGGATGGCATTTTGTTGGCATTCGGTGGACAGACAGCGCTCAACTGTGGTGTGGCATTGTTCCGTGCGGGAGTGCTCGAAAAGTACAACATTCAGGTGTTGGGTACTCCGGTGCAGTCTATTATCGACACAGAAGACCGCGATTTGTTTGTCAAGAAATTGGACGAAATCGGCGTTAAGACTATCAAGAGCCACGCCGTAACAAACGTCGAAGATGCAAAGGCAATGGCTCACGAATTGGGCTACCCGGTGATTATCCGTCCTGCATTTACGCTCGGTGGTCTGGGTTCGGGATTCTGTGACAATGACGAAGAGATGGACCAGCTGGCTAAGAAGGCATTCTCATACTCGCCGCAGATTCTGGTAGAAAAATCGCTCAAGGGCTGGAAAGAGATTGAATACGAAGTCGTACGCGACCGTTATAATAACTGTATCACAGTCTGCAATATGGAGAACTTCGACCCGCTGGGTATCCACACGGGCGAAAGTATCGTAGTTGCTCCGACACAGACGCTGACAAGTGCAGAGGTGAACAAGCTGAGAGAGCTGGCAATCCGCATCGTGCGCCACGTGGGTATCGTCGGTGAATGTAACGTGCAGTTTGCACTCGATACAGACTCGGAAGATTATCGCGTAATCGAGGTCAATGCTCGTCTGTCTCGTTCATCGGCATTGGCATCAAAGGCTACGGGTTATCCGCTGGCGTTTGTTGCTGCGAAGTTGGGTCTCGGATATGGTCTGCCACAGCTTAAGAACTCGGTAACTCACTCTACATCTGCTTGTTTCGAGCCTACGTTGGACTATGTAGTCTGCAAACTTCCGCGTTGGGACCTCGGCAAGTTCAAGAGCGTATCTCGCGAACTCGGCTCATCAATGAAGTCTGTGGGTGAAGTTATGGCCATCGGTCGTACGTTTGAAGAGATTATCCAAAAGGGTCTGCGTATGATTGGTCAGGGTATGCACGGTTTTGTGGCTAACAAGGCGTTCGCAGTCGAGGATATCGACCACGAACTGAGCGTAGCAACTGACAAGCGTATCTTCGTAATCGCTCACGCACTCAAAAATGGATATACTGTCGAGCGAATCAACGAACTGACAAAAATCGACAAGTGGTTTATTGATAAACTGAAAAATATTATCAACATCGAGAGCGAACTCTCACAGTATAACCAAATCTCAGAAGTGCCGGATAGCTTGATGCTTGAAGCTAAACAGAAGGGTTTCTCGGACTTCCAGATTGCACGTACTGTTACGAAGTGTTCGAGCGATGTAATCGAGGAAAAAATACTCGAAGTCAGAGCTTGGCGTAAGTCTCGCAATATTGTTCCGTTTGTGAAACAGATTGATACTCTGGCGGGTGAATTCCCAGCACAGACAAACTACCTCTATCTGACATACAACGGTACAGGACACGACATTGACTTCGCAAAAGATGGAAATTCGGTAATCGTATTGGGCTCGGGTGCGTACAGAATCGGTAGCTCGGTTGAGTTCGACTGGTGTAGCGTTAATGCTATCAACACCATTCGTCAGAACGGATACAAGTCTATTATGATTAACTACAACCCTGAGACTGTATCTACGGACTATGATATGTGCGACAGACTCTACTTTGATGAGTTGACTCTGGAACGCGTACTTGACGTAACGGACCTGGAGGCTCCCAAAGGTGTAATCGTCTCGGTGGGCGGTCAGATTCCAAACAACTTGGCGATGCGTCTGGATCAGGAAAATGTAAACATTTTGGGTACATCGGCTGAGGATATCGACCGCGCTGAAGACCGCCACAAATTCTCAGCAATGTTGGACGAAGCTGGTATCGACCAACCAAGATGGCGAGAAATGACCTCATTGGAAGATATTTACGACTTCGTTGATAATGTAGGATTCCCTGTATTGGTGCGTCCGTCTTATGTACTCTCGGGTGCAGCAATGAACGTTGTCTCTAACCGCGAAGAGCTGGAACACTTCCTGACATTGGCTACGAATGTGTCGAAGAAATACCCTGTGGTTGTCTCTGAATTTGTGCAGAATGCAAAAGAGGTGGAAATAGATGCAGTCGCAAAAGATGGAGAAATCATCGTTTACGCAATCTCTGAACACGTTGAGTTCGCAGGTGTACACTCTGGCGACGCTACGATGGTATTCCCGGCTCAGAAGATGTATGTTGAAACAATGCGTCGAATCAAAAAGATTACACGCCAGATTGCTAAGGGACTCCACATCAGCGGTCCGTTCAACATTCAGTTCCTGGCTAAGGATAACGACATCAAGGTTATCGAATGTAACCTGAGAGCATCGCGTAGCTTCCC
>JAZOQL010000172.1:0-3591 GCA_045656065.1 Rikenellaceae bacterium
CAATGGCACTTACACGTAAATACCTTGCCGCCCTCGGAATTGAGGCGGAAAAGGTGGATGAAATTATTTCCGCTCACTCTGAATCTGTCGAAGCGCTAAAGGAACAGCGCGACGCTATCAAGTCAGAGGCGGAAGGGAAGATGGCAGACCTCCAGAAAAAGTTGGACGAGGTCACTGGACGTCTCGCGGAAGCCAATAAGCAGGCTGAGACCTACAAGGCTAACGAAGTGAAGTATCAGGAGACCACGAACGAACTCGCAAAACTGAAGGAGTCCATCGAGAAGGACGGCACTTATAAACAGAAGTACGACAGCCTGAAAGGCGAGTACGAGACCTATAAGAACGCTCAGTCCGAAAAGGAAGCAAAAGCCCAGAAAGCCAATGCTTACCGCAATCTGCTCTTGAACGCGGGCGTTTCCAATAAACGCGTCGACGCCGTGATGAAGGTTTCCGACATCTCCAACATCGAACTGGACGATGAAGGCAACGTGAAAAACGCGGATGAACTGACTAAGACCGTAAAGACAGAATGGGCAGATTTCATTGAACAGAAAAGCGTGGAGGGTGCTAAGACACCGACCCCGCCGCAGAATAATGGCGGGTCTAAGATGACTAAGGAGCAAATCCTTGCCATCAAAGATACGGCTGAAAGGCAAAAGGCAATCGCCGCGAACCTTGAGGCGTTCAACTAATAAGGAGTTTTTACAATGGCAGAAGAAAATCTGACTATGCAGGCTGACATCACGGCACGCGCAAGAGAGATTGACTTCGTTACCCGTTTTGCAAAGAACTGGGATGCCCTTCGTGAGATTATGGGCATTATGCGCCCCATCAAGAAAGAGGCTGGCACTGTCCTCCGTTCCTATACCTCCACTTGCACCCTTGCATCTGGCGATGTTGGCGAAGGCGAGGAAATCCCGTACAGCAAGACGACCGTCACGGAAGTCCTTCACGACGACCTGACCCTTGAGAAATATGCGAAGGCTGTTTCCATCGAGGCTGTCAACACCTATGGCGCTGAAATCGCCATCCAGAAGACCGATGAAGCGTTCCTGAACGAACTTCAGGGCAACGTCCTTCAGGAGTTTTACACCTACCTTCAGGACACCACTGGCAGAACGCTCGACACGAAGTCGACGTTCCAGTCCGCTTTCGCTATCGCCCTCGGTCACGCGAAGGACGAGTTCAAGAAGATGCACCGCGATTCCACGAGAGTCGTCGCGTTCATCAACACGCTCGACCTGTATGACTACTACGGCACGGCGAACATCACCATCCAGAACAAGGCTGGCATCACGTACCTTGAGAACTTTATGGGTGCTGATACGGTCATCGTCTCTTCCGAGATTCCGCGCAACAAGGTCATCGCTACCCCCGTGGACAACATCGTCCTCTACTACGTTGACCCCGCATCCGCGGACTTCCGTGCTCTGGGTCTGAACTACACCGTCGAAGGCGAGACCAACCTCATCGGTTTCCACGCAAACGGCAACTACTCTACCGCTGTCGGAGAGTCGTTCGCCCTTATGGGTATGAAACTGTGGGCTGAGTTCCTTAACGGCATCGCTATCGTTACCGTACAGGGAGCGTAATTATGAAGTACCGCGTTATTCGGGATTTTGTCGACCTTCAGGACGACAAGCACCTCTACGCAGTTGGCGATGAGTACCCCCGCAAAGGGTACGAACCGAAAGCGTACAGGGTTGAGGAATTGGCAGGGGCATACAATCTTCAGCATTGTCCGCTGATTGAGAAAGTAGAAGCCCCCGCTCCGAAGGCCGAAAAGGCAGTCGAGGAAAAAGAGGACGCGCCTAAGAAGGCGACGCCGAAGAAGCGCGCACCGAAGAAGGCTGACTGATATGGGTTTGACTGACCTTTGCCGTGAACTGAATAACTGGTTCGATAAGCAACGGGTCTTTGGCACGTTCACAATCAGTAACGGTGCAATCGACCTCGACGATTTAGTCGAAGATGGGACGATTCAGGAAGGTCAGTATTTCCGTATCGTCGGCTCTGTTTTCAACGACGGCGTCTATGTCTACCCTACCTCCGAGTTGACAGACGAAACGTTCGACGGCGCAATATGGGCTATGGCTGTGCCCCCTCGTGTCATAGCCCTGAGCGTTGAGATAGATGACTGGGTTAAGAACAACGGAGCAGTGCTCGCGTCCCCAGTTCAGTCGGAAAACATAGACGGCTATTCATACACTAAAGCAAGTTGGCTCACTTCTGATGTTGGCGGCATTGAAGGCGCTTGGAAAAAGGCTTTCAAGTCGAAAATGGACAAGTACAGGAAGATACACCCGTGGTAATGTGCACTGAAACAATCACCGTGTTCAACAGAACCGTGAACGCGGACGGATATGACGAGTACATCCCGTGCGTCATCAAAGGGGTCTCGTGGTTCAATAGGGTCGGCACAAACGTCGACACGACGGGCTTACGGACTGCGGATTCCACCATCATCAGAGTGCCACTTAAAGCAGATTTCTCTGGGAGGAGTTATCTGAGCCCGTCGGAATACTGCGGGGACGCCGATACGTTCACGCTGAAACAGGGAGACATCATCGTGCACGCCGCCTGTACGGAACAGGGAATGACACCCGCGACGTTACAGGAAAGATACGGTCAGGTGGTTGTAATCCACAGCGTTACGGACGACAGAAGGGGCGGCGCACCGCATTGGAAGGTTACTGGGTCGTGATTTCACTGTTCGCAAACGTCAATCCTATCGACACACAAGACCTCATCAAGAGGCTTGGTCTTGGCGATATGGGAATCGTCCAAAAGACGGTTGATAATTGCGTGGCGGAGTTCTGCCGACCGTATTGCCCGCACGATACTGGGGCGTTGGAAGAGAGCCCGTTTTCTCACGAGATGGGACACGGAGAAGTCGTGTACGATGTACCTTATGCGGCACGGTGCTACTACGGGACTGATATCCGCTTCCAGACGACTTGGAACTTGTTGGCGGGGGCGTACTGGTTTGAGCGGATGAAAGCAGACCGATTGCAAGATATTTTGGCGGAGGCAAAGGCAAGTGTTGGTAAATAACACGGAAAGCGTTAGGAACTGGTTTCGCACTTGCCCCGTAATTCTCCAGACAAAGCGCTTCGGCGTTGACTGGGTCTCTGAGCAACCGACAGAATACGCGGTTTTATCTGTTCCCTCCTCTATCAGGTATCGCGAGAACATTCTCGGAGCGGAAGTCCCAGAGGACATTCAGACGCAGAACTTTGTCTTTACGGCGAAACTGCCATACGGGTCGGACTCGATTCAGAACCTCGAAAACCTCGCCTTCTATCAGGACGTCGTCAACTGGGTCATCGAAAAGAATGAGGCCAAAGAGTTCCCAGACTGGAACGACGGCACTGTGAAATCGGTAGTGCCCACATTGACGACTGCCCTGATGCAAGGCGGGAGCGATACCGCAAGGTATCAAATCCAGATTCGGATAACTTACAGGAGAAACTAACTATGGCGAAGATTGCACGCAAGTATATGGCTCACTATCTCGATGCCTCTTTCGGTGGCACTACCGCCGACTGGTATCGTATCGGTGAAGACCTCGAAGAGTACAACGTGGAACTG
>JAZOQL010000173.1:0-1202 GCA_045656065.1 Rikenellaceae bacterium
GGCAGCGGTTTGACTATGACGCAGGACACCCTTTCCCTTGACACTACGGGTATTGTCACCGACGGCGATTTGGCTCCGTTCATCGTTCAGCAGTCTGCGAATACCGAGAATATCGCAACCCTTTCAGCCGCTACGGAAGCAATCAGCGATAGTTTAGGCAACTATGCCACTACCGCTGTCACCAACGAATTGGCAACGGCTATTTCGGGCGTTTCAGATAGTCTGGCTAACTATGCCACAACTGCGACTACCGACGCTTTGTCTGCCGTTACGAGCGGATTGGTGGCTGATATTGAAACGCTTTCCGGTGGAACTCCTATGGCAAACAACCTCGGAGTTGATTTTGGTTGGTGTGTCGTATATTATAAAGAGTTGCTTAATAGTGCGACAAACGGAAACCGAAAAACCGCAAGGGAAGAAATATATAACTTGTCCGCCCAAAGCGGCACCAATAAAAAGCTTGTTTTCTTGCTTGGAAGACCGAACGCTAATAGGTTAAACATATATACGATATCAGACATAACACAAAGCAACGTTGTTTTCGTTTGTTTCAAGGGCAGTGAATATCTGCGTTATGAAATAAAAACAACCGGTATTTACAGTGATGAAACAAAAGGCATCTATGAACAAGGCAACGGAATTGACTTGTCAGGAAGCACTATTTCCGTCAAAATCGGCGAAGGACTTGCTTTCTCTGGCGACACTTTGGTTGTAAGCGGTGGCACAGGCGGCGAACAGAACTATGTTATTGTTGATCAGTTGAGCGACATCACCAACCCCGTTGAAGGTATGCTTGCTTATGTCAAGTTCAAGAGACTTAACGGATGGATTTTCGATGCTTCATCAGTAGTTGAGGACTTTGCGCTAAGAGTGTATTATGATGGAGTTAACAGCACAGCCGCATACAGGAGTACGGATGGGACTTTCCACTGGGGTTGGAACAACTCCGCTACTGATTGGGTGTTCGAAAACAATATTTGGTATAAAATAGATACGGAGAACGGGCTGTTCTACGCCGCTTGCGAAAATCCAAACGCATACGCCGAGCCGTTGAACGGAGCAACAACCGCTTCAACAACCGCAGAGCTTGTTGTCGACAAACTATACCTCTACGACGGAACCGCCTGGGAAGAGAAGAACTTCCCCGCAAAGGAGTACTATCTGAACAATATGTCTGATGCAGAACGTATGGCTCTCTATGA
>JAZOQL010000174.1:0-4093 GCA_045656065.1 Rikenellaceae bacterium
GCAGTGTTGCGTGGCGATGTGAACAAGATTACTATTGGCGACCGTACAAATATTCAGGACGGTGTGGTAATCCACACACTCTATGACAAATCGCCAAAGCCGTCGCAGACTCACATTGGTAATGACGTGTCGGTAGGCCACAATGCAACGATTCACGGAGCAACAATCGAGGATAACTGTCTGATTGGTATGGGTTCAACGATTTTGGACAATGCAGTGGTAGGCGCAGGTTCGATTGTGGCTGCAAACTCGTTGGTGTTGAGTGGTACGGTTATCGAACCGGGTTCGCTCTATGCTGGAGTCCCCGCCAAGAGAATGAAAGATGTGACTCCGGAACAGGTCGAGCACATCATCAAACGTACGGCTCGCGACTATATGACCTACGCTTCGTGGTATAAGGAGTAGTCGTTCCGTGTGAACGTAGTTATTCGCACAACCGATAAACTGAAAAAAAAGCCTGACCCAGAGTGGTCAGGCTTTTCTGTTTATTTGTGGATTACAATTCAGTTTTCCAGAGTCCGTGTAGGTTGCAGTATTCATAGACTGCGATTGGTTTGTCTGAGCAGGTACAGATTACGGCTTCGGGTTTGTCCTTGAGGTTTACGCGGATTCCTCCGTTTTCAGTTTCGACGTAGATGAATGCGATGTGGTGTTCGGGCAACATCGGGTGAGCTACGCTACCGACTTCGACCTTGATTTTGCAATCGTCCAGACGAGTCACCACAGGCACGTGCTTTTCAGTGCTTGCGTCTACAGTATTTGGAATCAGTTCGACCATATTTTCTCCGCAGCAAACTACCGGAACTTTGCTGTCTACTACTTTTTCTATTACATTACCACAGTGGTTACACTTATAAAATTTTGTTGCCATAGTTTTAATCTTTTATAGTTTATAAATTTTGTTTAGTCAGTATCTGCATATACAACTTTGATACCGTTTCTTTATGCAAAGATACAAAGTTATTCTCGCAATGTATCTGTTTTGTTATCGGTAAAATTTATTGGGTTAGTGAAATTGTTTATGTATACTGAAAATCAAGGTATTACAAGTAAAAAGATGTTTGATAAATTGAGCCTCTTTGTTCATTTTTTATGAGGTTAAAAAGCAAATTCGGGCACACCGCCGGCGAGTTTGTTTAGGTATTGACGACGGGCTGAACCCTGAAGTGAGTAAAATTTTCGCATTACTTCTTCATATTTTTCGGGCTCGATTACGATTATTCGTTTGTGTCTGCCTTCGTTTCTGTTTACATAACATTCGATTAACTTGGTCTTCTTTGGGGCTACCGTAACAACATATTCACCTTTTTCGAGATCTTCCTTCGATGCCTTTCCGTAACCCGAAACTTTGATGCTTCTTACACGTCGGTTGTCAAACAGAAATTTAATTCGGGTCGAATCGCCTCGGGCTATCACGTTGTGTTCGACGGCAGTTGATAGGTTAACCTCAGGATCCCATTTTTGATTATCAAACCACTCTGTCGACTTTTTAAGTTCAGCTTTAATGTCAGTTACACTTGGCAATACGCTGATTTGGCCCGCGATTATTCCTATTTGTTCACTTAGTTTCTCGGGGGAATATACCCACAAGCCTTCGAGAACGTCGCCTGCAAGACTATTCAAGTGTCGACGAAAATTTGCAATCTGCTTAATTTGCGGTATTGTGTGATCTCCATTTCGTGCATACCACATATCGATTACAGCCTTGTGAAATTCACGCTCTCCACCTTCTACGACAATTACACGACGATTGGCAACACCTTCGAGGACAACTATTGAGTCTTTAGCGCTTTTGACGTGGATATTTGTTTTGTACAACGTTGTCTGTTCGGGAGAAAGCGTTACATCAAATATTCCCTTTTCAATATCTTCGGGAGTAGTTTCTCCAACGCCTTCAACCTCGATATGTGCAATTACGCTGTTGTCAAACATATATCTGAGCCGCGTAGTAACCCCCCTCGTTATAACAGGAAATTCCAAATGAGATAGCAAATAATATACATTACTTTTATCTTCTTCTTCATTAATTTGCCTCTGTTTATATGACAGGGTCATTCTATTTAGGTGGCTTTTTAGATTGGGTATCAATTCTTTAATTGGCCGAGGTCGAGGTATATTCAACAGGTTGGGGTCAATTTGCGCATAGCAATCAAAATCGGCAACCGTTAAAATAATTCCCAATGTCATTGTGTATAAAAGCCTTTTAAACATAACGGTGTACGAATATTTAAGGTTCGAGATTTGGATAGGTGTGTAATGTTATGCGAGTCCTCATTTCGATCCCATCCTGAGATTCTGCAACAAAATAGTATGTTACGGTATAATCATACTCCTCAATGACTAATGAATGAGTTATCATTCTCATATCAGGGTTATTGTGGTCCCCCCTTTCAAATGTAATTTCTTGCGGAGTGAAATCATCTTCTCTGTAAAAATAAAGCCTATTGGCATTTTTAAAGAAGATGGTAAGGTCAACAGGGCGTCCAGCGTGAACATTAATTTCATTGTATTCAAATGAAACATAGATATACGGTCTTGTGTCAATTGATGCTGTTTCTGTAGAAGACATACACAACATTGCGAGGCATACTAATGCCATTTGGGTAATCCGTTTAATCATAGTTTTAAGTTTTTTAAGTTAATACTAATGTTTCGCTACAAAGTTAATAATTATTTCGTTATAATAGTGGAATAATGACAAAAAAAATTCTACCTTTGTTTGGCTTAAAATTTGAAATTTATGGAACTCGAAAATATCATTCTCAGAGCGTGGAACGATCGCTCGCTGCTGAACAATAGCGAAACACGACAGGCTATCGAACAAGTAATAGAATTGTTAGACAAAGGCAAACTGCGCTGCGCCGAACCCACAGCCAACGGCCAATGGCAAGTAAACGAATGGGTGAAAAAAGCCGTAATACTATACTTCCCCACAAGAACAATGGAGACTACGCACGCTGGAATTCTCGAATTCCACGACAAGATGGCGCTCAAGACAAATTACGAATCGTTAGGCGTCAGAGTAGTCCCACCTGCTGCGGCAAGATACGGAGCATACCTTGCTCCCGGAGTGATTATGATGCCCTCGTATGTCAACATCGGAGCCTATGTCGATTCGAATACGATGGTAGACACCTGGGCTACGGTTGGGTCGTGCGCACAGATTGGCAAACACGTTCACCTCAGTGGCGGAGTCGGTATCGGCGGAGTGCTGGAACCCGTTCAGGCTGCACCCGTTATCATCGAAGACGGAGCATTTATCGGCTCGAGATGTATCGTAGTCGAGGGCGCAAGAATCGGCAGCGAAGCAGTGCTTGGCGCTAACACCGTAATCACAGGCTCGACCAAAATCATAGACGTCAGCGGCGCTCAACCCGTAGAATACAAAGGCTATGTACCCCCGCGTTCGGTCGTAATCCCGGGCAGTTATAAAAAACAATTCCCAGCTGGCGAGTATTCTGTACCCTGTGCTCTGATTATTGGTCAGAGAAAGGAATCGACCGACAAAAAGACATCGCTCAACGACGCACTGCGCGAATTTGACGTGGCTGTATAGTTTTAACCGAGAAAATATATTACCCAGATGGCTAAGCTACAGAAGAGGTATTTTTGCAATAATTGTGGTGCCGAAGCTCCAAAGTGGTTGGGCAAATGCCCCGAGTGCGGACAATGGAATACCTTTGTCGAGGAGATTGTCTCGAAAGAGTCGAAAAACAATATGAGATTCTCGCCCGAGAGCGAACGAAATATACCCGTACCTCTGAGCCGAGTCGAGAAAATCGACTACAAACGAATAGTTCTCGAAAACGGCGAGGTCAATCGCGTATTGGGCGGCGGCATCGTTCCGGGCAGTCTGGTACTGCTGGGAGGCGAGCCCGGTATCGGCAAATCGACACTGAGTCTGCAAATTGCGCTCCATACTCCCGGCATCAAGACTCTGTATGTTTCGGGCGAGGAGTCGGCTCAGCAAATCAGAATGCGCGGCGAGCGTCTGGGTATTACCACCGACGAGTGTCTGATTTATGCCGAAACACGACTCGAGGATATCCTCACCCAGATGCGTCAGATTAACCCCGATGTAGTAGTCATTGAC
>JAZOQL010000175.1:0-3611 GCA_045656065.1 Rikenellaceae bacterium
TGTTTGGCTGAATTACGAGTACATTGATTTTCTCTTTGCCGTCATCTTTGTATGTGCCGAGCATAATCAGCGACAGCGCGTTAGGTGCAGCTATCCATACGGCGGTTACTATTTGTTTGCCGATTGTGCGGTTGGTGATAAGCTCGAAGATGAGCAGGTTGGCTACGAGCACCCACAGCGAGCCGCCCAATGTACCGCTGTATTCGAACCACTGAACAATCGCCGTAGAACTGCCGAATCCGAATCCGAGTGTAGTCCACGGCCACGAAATTTCACCGTGCAGATAGATATACTCATACATCAGCCACAGAGCTGCGAACATAGTGTAACTGAGCGATTTCGGCGCCTTGAGCCATATCTTGTGATAAAGGGCGAAAATTGCTGTGGTGAGCAGCGTGTTGATTGCTACGGCAGCGACCATTCCACCGAACGTAGCGTGCATAATCCAGAAAGTCGTAGCCAGTTGCCACAGGAAAAATGCCGCAGCACACCACGGAATGAATCTGCATTTTATGCCCTCTGAGCGCAACAGTTGGTATTTTTTCTGCAACAACAACAGCGGAACAAAGGCTACGAAGAGGGTGTATCCGCCACACCCTAACCACGGCAACGAGAGAGCTAAAGCCGTCGCCAATATGTAAATTATATTTGTCTTCATTAAGAAATGTCTTGAAAATCGAGCGTAAAGGTAGTTATAATTGTTTGAAACTTGATAAAAATGTTGTAAAAATTCGTACCTTTGCAGTTTGTGAATTAGATGATTCAATATGGGAACCGATATTTTTGATACACTTATATACCTGATAAAGGGCTTTTCAGTTGGATTTATGGCCTCTATTCCGTTGGGACCGATAGGGGTTATGTGTATCCAGCGAACACTGAGCAAGGGTCACCGTTCGGGAGTTATCTCCGGATTGGGAGCAGCTTCGGCTGACCTTATTTTTGCTATTGTAGCAGTATTCTCGCTGACTCTTGTTACGGCATTTGTTGAGTCGCATATGTTGCTGCTCAAGATGATAGGCGGAATATGTGTGGTGGTTATGGGTGTGTACATATTCCTGAAGAATCCCGCAGTGCAGATTCGCAAAAACCGAGCAGGTAAGGGCAGTCTCTGGAGCGACTTCATAACCATATTCTTCCTGACGCTGACAAATCCTGCATTTATTTTGGTGTTTGTCACTCTGTTCGCAGCAACAGGCGTGGGTCAAACTCCTACGGCCAATAACCTGCTGAGCAATGTGTTGTTGCTGGCTGGTGTTTATTTGGGTGGAAATACGTGGTGGTTTACGCTCACCTCGTTGGTGAGTATGCTGAGAAACAGATTCCGACCTCGCCATCTGTTGTGGATAAATCGCATATCAGGCGCATTAATCACAGCATTGGGTGTGCTTGCCATTGTGAGTATGTTTTTTGAGACTCCGATAGATGGAATGCCCATTCCTTAATGTTTCACAGATTCAATTCTACTAAAATGAAAAAAATAGTAATAGCAATAGATGGGTTCTCTTCGTGTGGCAAGAGTACATTTGCCAAACGGGTTGCAGCTCAAATGGGCTATGTCTTTATAGATACCGGTGCGATGTATCGGGGAGTGACTCTCTATGGCCTTGAACAGGGATTGATTTCAGAGGGTGTTATTGACATTCAGGCTCTGGTCGGACAGCTGGACAAGATAGACTTGGAGTTTGTGTTCAACCCCGAGCGTCAGGCGAGCGACCTCTATCTCAATGGTCGCAATGTCGAGTCTGAGATTCGTACGATGCAGGTCAGCAGTATGGTCAGTCGGGTGAGTTCGATTGGCGAGGTGCGCCGCTATCTGACTACTATCCAGCGCGAGATGGGAGTGAGAAAGGGTATTGTAATGGACGGTAGAGATATTGGTACTACGGTATTTCCCGATGCCGAGTTGAAGATATTTATGACTGCGGCTCCGCAGATTCGCGCTCAGCGTCGTTATGCCGAGCTGGAGGCTAAAGGAGAAAAGGTCTCGATTGAGGAGATTGAACGCAATTTGGCAGAACGCGACCTGCAAGACCAGACTCGCGAGGAGAGTCCGCTGAGACAGGCTGCTGATGCAGTTGTGCTGGATACGTCGTATATGACAATCGAAGATGAACTCTGTTGGTTCGAGCAGCAGATTAACCGTTTGGGATTATGAGAGTAGAGATTGATGCGCAGTCGGGATTCTGTTTCGGAGTGGTGCGGGCTATTGAGATGGCCGAGCAGGCGTTGAGCAATTCGAAACGTGTTTGGTCATTGGGAGATATAGTTCACAATCGTGTCGAGGTTGAGCGTCTGAGGAAGTTGGGGCTCGAAACGATTGATATCCAGCAGCTCGGTGATGGTCTGCGTGGTGAGCATCTGTTGATTCGTGCTCACGGCGAGCCGCCCTCGACATACAGACGCGCCGAAGAGTGTGGCGTGACGTTGACCGATGCTACGTGTCCGGTTGTGGCGCGGTTGCAGAAGATGGTGCGCGAGGCCGATGTCAAGATGCGCGAGGCCGGTGGTCAGGTTGTGATTCTCGGCAAGAAGGGACACGCCGAGGTCGTTGGTCTCGTGGGTCAGGTCGAAGGCGAGGTGGTCGTGGTTGAGAAAATCGAGGATCTGGAAAGTGTCGATTACAGCAAGCCTGTGATATTTTTGTCGCAGACTACCCAGTCATTGGAACTATTCGGACAGGTGCGTGAGATGCTTGAACAAAAATGCGAAGTCGTGCCCGAAATTCACGATACGATTTGTCGAAACGTTGCCAATCGCGAGCCTCATCTGGCTGAGTTCGCAAAGAAACACGATGTTGTGATTTTTGTTGCCGGAGCCAAAAGTTCGAATGGCAAAGTTTTGTATAGCTGCTGTTTAAAGGCTAATCCGCGTGCATATTTAGTGGAGGAACCTGCGCAGTTGAAGGCCGAGTTCTTTAGCGGAGCAGACTCGGTTGGTGTTTGTGGAGCTACCTCTACGCCGCTGTGGTTGATGGAGCAGGTTGCTCGTGAAATTGAAAAATATTGATTAAATAGATGTTGGAACCCTATTATAAAAAGGAGCTAATCGAAGCCGGTTGTGATGAGGCGGGGCGAGGTTGTCTGGCCGGAGCCGTCTTTGCAGCTGCGGTTGTTTTGCCAAAGGATTTTCATCACCCGATGCTGAACGACTCGAAGAAACTGACGGCACGTCAGCGCGAGCAGTTGCGCGAGGTAATTGAACGTGAGGCAGTTGCGTGGAGCGTGGCTACGGCTACGGCAGAGGAGATTGACGCGATGAATATCCTTAGGGCATCGTTTCTGGCGATGAATCGCGCGGTGGCAGCCCTTTCGGTTACACCCGAATTTCTGTTGATTGATGGCAATCGCTTTTATCCGTCGTTGGTGGAGATTCCCTACGAATGTTTCGTGAAGGGCGATGGCAGGTTGGCACCCATTGCTGCGGCGTCGATATTGGCAAAGACTCACCGCGACCAATACATCGAGGAGCTTGCCGAGCAATATCCCGAGTATGGCTGGGCTGAGAATAAGGGCTATCCTACGGTCAAACATCGTAAGGCTGTGGAGCAATTTGGATTGTCGCCGCTGCATAGAAAATCGTTCCATTTGAAGGGACATCAACTTGAGTTG
>JAZOQL010000176.1:0-5957 GCA_045656065.1 Rikenellaceae bacterium
AAAAAGGGCTTAAAAAGCCCTTTCTATTGAAAGTTAATTTGATGTTGCTTAATCGTCCACACGAACCTTGTAGCCCATCATTCGGAATTCCTCCGCACTAAACCTTATGAAATTGTCAAACCAGTCGCTCACCACCGCATCCGCCCAAAAACGAATCTCGTTGACATAGTGCCTGTATTGTTTCATATCTCCGTTATTCAAGGACTCCTTGCAAGCATTCACCCTCTTTGCGAGGATGGCAAGAGTCTTGTTCAGTTCGGTCTTGAGTTCTTCGTCCATAGTGTGTCCTTTGTTGAGTGTTGCTTGGCTTGGCTCATCGGTGCGAAGGTTGCTACCCTACCGCAGACACCATTGCGGGTGTTTCGCCTTATACAACTTCGTAACCCTGTTTTTCAGCCCAGCGAATCGCGCCCTTGCGAGTTTTCCAAAAGCCTTTGAAATGGCAACGGACGTTGCCCTTGCAAAAACGGAGGTCTGCCACCCAAAATTCATTAACCCTTTCGTCAATTGCAACTTTAATCTTGTTTTCCATTGTGTGCCTCACTTGTTTGTTGTTTACGTTATCAAATATACCTCTTTTTTAGTTAATGTGCAATAGTTTAACAAAAGAAAATTAAAAATTTACAAAAGTCCTTTAAATTACTCTAATTTCGCCACTTTGTAAAGTTTTGTAATTATTACAAATATGCTGAAATACTGCACGATTGAACACTACTATTCAATCCAATGCGACAAATATTGTCGCAATGAACGTTACTGACAAAATTTGTCACTGAAAAAGGACATCACCCATCGCTGGATGATGCCCTCGGTTTTAGGAGGAATTCGGCTACTAAAGTCCCCCGACATCAATGTCACTTTTTGTCAGCCGTATCCCA
Source organism: Rikenellaceae bacterium (assembly GCA_045656065.1). Classification (GTDB taxonomy): domain Bacteria; phylum Bacteroidota; class Bacteroidia; order Bacteroidales; family Rikenellaceae; genus CAJGBR01. The sequence goes on from JAZOQL010000176.1 coordinate 879, forward strand.
TCCGAGTTTCTTGCTCTTCGTGAAGTGTGCGGTATCGCCTCGGAGGTTGTGGTTGTAGTACTGGCCTATGCTCCCGCTCGTCAGCATCTTGCCAACGAATTCGGGAGTGAGCGCATACGAGTAGTTGCGCCCGTTTAGGTTCAGCCGTGCAAGCCCCAACGATGGCACGATGTGGCAACCGCCAACCCAAGACGATGACAAACTAATCGGTCGCCTCGGCTCTTGGTCTCCCTTCCAGTATTCCTCAACCTTCTGCGGTTCGTCATAGTTCTCGGCCCAAGCCCTAGCCCTGCGTTTTGCGTTCGCAACTTGTGCGGGTGTCATACCGATGCGGATGAACTGGCGTTCACGTTCCTTCGTGAACTTGTCAATTGCATCTTGGTGTTGCTTCTCGGTCTGCATAAATGCGGATTTCCTGTAAGCCCTCCCTCTTGACTTGAAGTCCGCATTGTGCGTTCCCATCGGGTATACGTTTATACTGAATTTCATACGAGCTTATCCTCCACCGCCTCCGCAGTCTCAAGTGCGGTCTTTTCAGTCTCAACCGCAGTCCTCTGCATCTCGGCATTTACCTGCTTGTTCTTGATGGCGAGTTCACCCGCAACCTTTGCGTTCTGCGATTCAAGTTTTGCGGTCTCAAGGTTCATCTTGTTCTGCTCCGAAATCATAAACCGCTTCATTCCGAGGTCTCTATCTTCACGCTGGTTCAAGAGGGTCATCTCGCTTGCCTCGTACTGCTTTTGCAGTTCCTCGTTCTGCTTCTTCAGTTCCTCAATCTGCAAGTTCATTTGTTCGCACAAGCCCTGCATCCTACGCAGTTCGTGGATTGCCACCGCATCCGTAGGCTCTTCGCTTGCTACCTTGATGTCAAGCGGGAGGTTTGCGACGACATCCTTCTTCACGCTCTTCGCCTCGTCACTCTTAAGAGTGTCAAGGTAGTGCATTGCGACAAGTGCCTTCATATTTTCGGGTACGAGTCCGGCAACTACTGAAAGTTCCTGTTGCTTCTTCATCTTCTCGCTGATGACCGCAGGGCCATTTTCAAGCGTGAACGGGATGTCCTTGCCGTTCGTGATGAGTTCAATGACGATGCGCCCGATGGTGCGTGTGGCCTTGTATGCGTTTTGGTAGAAGTTCGCAACGTTGCTCTCGGCATTCGCCTGTTGTTGCATCACCTCGGTTGCGGTCTTGTTGCTCTCGTTGATGCCGTTGGTGCCAGTCAGCGGGACACCGACCACATCGCTCAACAGGTTGCGGGTGTTCGCAATCATATCGGATAGGTCGCCCGTGACGAAATTCTCGTTTATGGGAATCGGGGCTTTGTCGCCCTTGTACATAACGAGCAGACTGTCATCCTCGTTCATCTTCTTGTAGTACGCATCAAGCCCGTCAACCGCATCAACGTTCGTGATGAAGTTAGCCTTCACCGACCTACCAGCACGTTCAACGAGCGTGGAGTATGCGATGTTGATGCCCAACTGCAACGAGAATGTCTTGTCAACGATACCCGTGTAGAAGATGTCGCCATTGCGGTACGTAGTGAAGCCAGCGAAGCGCACGATAGGGATGTACCTAATCGGGAGTTCACCCGAGTCAATGATGCCGTTGCCACAAATCTTGAACCATTGCACTATGGTGCGTTCGTCATCACCTTCTCCCACCTTGTGCTTGCGGTAGTAGGTCACTACTTGAATCTTGTTTGTGATGTCGGGGAACTGGGCGTTGTCAACGAACGATAGAGTAGGCTGGCTTGAAGGGTAGTCCATCGGGACAATGCCGTTGCCGTACAAGCGTTTCGCCTTCTTCATTGAAATGTAGTTGACGATTGCGCCCTGCTCCGCATCGCTCCCGTCTACGTTGTTCGCATTCGGGTCAAACGCAACGCTCTCTTGTCGCACCACGAATTCACCGCAAATCTTGTTCTCGCCCGTCAGTTCATCCTTCTCCACACCGAGAACGTAGAAGCCGTTACCGCAAACGTATGCACGACCGAGCGCATCAATGTACGATGTCTTGCAGTCGGTGTCGCCCTCGTACTTGTCAATGCCCTCTTGGACATCGTCATAGGTAAGACCGATTCCGAACGGGTCATCGTTCACCTGTTCGTCGCTCTCGGTGTTCTCAAGTGCGATGTGGTAGGGGCTTCGGCTGAACGGGGACACGGATGCATTCTTCAGCACCTCCCAGTTGGAGAAGTGCAGATTAGGGCGCAACTTGTTCGTGCGCCTGTATGTCTTTTTAGTTCCGTCCGTCCAAAAGTTGCCACCGAACATCTCAAGTTGTTCCTTCTGCCTGTTCATATCGGTAGCGAAAGCCGTTGCCGAGTCGGTAAGGAATTCTTGACACTCCTTGATGATGCCGTATTCTTCTTCGTTTTCCATATGGTTTCCTCTAATTACAAATTAGTTTTTTAGTGACCGAAAGCCCTCAAGAAAGCACTAGCCACCGCCCTAGCATCTGCGTGCTTTGACACCTCGCCACGCTTGTACACCGCAAGTGCGATGGCATCTGCGGTATCGGGTGACCTTCCTATTAGGGCTTTAATCTCTTCTTTCTTAACAAGTTGTATTTTCCCGCCACTAGTCACATCGTATGTCGTGTGCTTCAGTTCCTCACGTGCCTTCTCCGAGTCAACGAAGAATCCGCTACGTATGCGGTCGCCAAGCCTAGAGTACATCTCCGCCCTTGCGTTTGCGTATGCCTTGTTATCTTCAGCGGATTGCCCGAAGTTCGTGCCGATGACATCCACCTCGTAGCCATCCACGATGAATGCACGATTGCACATATCCAACAGCCCGTTTCCGAATCCGCCCGTTGTGTCTATGTTTATCTGCCGTGCGCCATACTTGTGTACAAGGTTTCGGACAAGCGAAAACTGGTGATGCGTGTCTGCGATGTTAGTCTCAACGTTCTCAATCACACCCGATTCGTCAACCGCAATGAAGTTGAAGTTGTCCCTTCCAGTACCCGCACAATCGCACCCTATTGATACAAAGCCGTGCCTAGCCTGCTTGATTGTCGGGAAGTCATCCGAGCGCACAACGCAAAATTCAAGGTCATCGTCAAGTATTTCTCCGAGTATCTCCTGCCGGTAGAAGTTAGGGTCATTCACCAAGTCCTTGATGAGTCGCTTCTCTTCCTCGGTCGCCTTCGGGTTGTCATCCATCGTCACGCCAGTAATGACAAATTTTGACGGGGTCTTGCTCTTCACCCACTTGTCCCATTCAGTCCCCTTCTTGGGTGTGGATGCAAAGATTAACTCGGTGCGCCCTCCGCTATCACGCATACACGGAGCGACCGCACTAAATAGCAATGCGGGTGCAGGGGCAAGTGCGACCTCGTCAAAGTATATCTTTAGAATCTTCGTTGCGCCTCTGCTATTCTCGTAGTTTTCGTAGGAGTAGTAGAATAGGCAACCTTTACCGCCAACGCTGATTACGTGCTTCTTCTCGTTCACCTTCACATCGTAGCCCCACTCAACGAGAGTCTCCTTGATGAACGGAAGGAACTGCGTTTCCATCACGTTGTTGGTTTGGCAGAAGTATATTATTCGCTTGCCCTGTATGATGTCAAGTGCGGATGACTTAATCATAAGGTAAGACTTTCCAGCACCACGACCGCAGTAAAGCCCCTTGATGCGTTCGGGGCTATTGAATAGGCGCAACTGGTGAGGGAGAAAGTCAATCCTTATGCGCTTCGCCATCTTTCTTGACCTCGCACACTTGCACGATGACCTCCTTGTCATCGTCAGTATCAACTGCGGATGCATCGGGCTTTATTGTAGCGTTGTATGCGGACAACTCAACCGCACCATCGGAAGCCCACTCCAAGCCCTGCGATGCGAAGAATTTAAGCACCGCATCAATGTTGCCCTTGTCATAGTGCTTCTTTAGTGCAGGGAATATCAACTTGTACTTGTTGTCAATGAACCGCTTCCGCTCTCCCGTGAATCCGAACATAGCGTAGAATTCTTCCATTTCGGGAGTGAGGTTTATTGCGGTAGATTCCCACACTTGCCTCTGCTCACGTAGGTGTCTACGCACGGCAAGACCACGAAGGCGATACTCGTTCGCATTCTCCTTCGTGAAAGTGTTACCGCCTTGAGGGTCAATATTGCAGTATCCTCCGCTTGCCATATCAACCTCCGAATTCGTTGTAACTTGTAGTCAAGTTAAATACATTAACGACACTATATTCCATAGCGAACATCCTTGTTTTACATCCCGATGTGGGATGCGGTTCTACATCCCGCAGAAGTCGGCAGAGGTCAGTCGCTTCGGTGCGTTCTTCTCAAGTTTGGCGATACAATCGCCCTGCTCACGCACGATGCTCTCAAGCCTAGAAATGCGTTCAGCGAGTTCATCGTATGCGTTGCCGTTGCTTGCGGGTGCTTCTGCAACGGATTCTTCCTTGAGTTCTTCTGCGATTGTTTTAGCCTTCCTCGCCATCTTCGCCTCCTTCGGGTTCTTCTTCCACCACCATCTCTTCGGCCTCGGAATCGTAGAGCGGTTCTTCGGCATTCCTCACGTTCTCAATACCGAAGATGCACTCACGGAGCAGTGCGTTTTCCTCATCGGTGAATCCGTACTTTTCGGAGAGTGAATCAAGGGTATCAACGAGGGTGTCAATGACATCGGCAGTATTAACCTTTTCTTCTTTAACTTTATCCATAATGAATCCTTTTGTTGTTCGTCTATTATAAATTAGTTTTTTGAGCAACGAAAAAGCCCACGCAAAATGCGTAGGCTAAAGATTCACGTGAAACTTGTGAAGGTTGTTTTATTGAGGTGCGTGACCGCCTTCAATCCTCAAAAGATGCCGGAACGATTCTAGCCGTTCCTTCCGATACGCAAGCCCGTTCGGAATCGGGAACATAGACCTTCTTGCGCTGGTAGCCGGTTGAGTTTGTGCTTATCGTGTAGGTTTGGCAGTAGCCCCAGTAACGAGCATAAGAGCCAGCAACACGTTAAGTGTTAACTTCACGCCTTCTTTATCTACGAGCCTAAAGACCTTTGGAATCCGTGCGAATAAGAGACGAATCTCGTTGTCAAAATGCCCCTTCGGTAAAGAAAGTCGGAG
>JAZOQL010000177.1:0-3770 GCA_045656065.1 Rikenellaceae bacterium
CTCATAAGTCTTGTATTCCGCTTGGTTGTCCACTATCACAACGGGACGGATGATGTCGTCGTCAAGGGTGTGCAGGTACACCTGCGTTGAAGGCAGAAGGTTCCTGCAAAGGCGTTCCGCCTCTTCGTCGGTGAGCCACCCAGTATAGAGTTCCCAAGTTGGCTTTATCTCCGTAACGAACCTGTTTCGCCCGAACTCAATCGTCCTGTTGTCATAGGATTTGTAGTAGTCCTGTTGTGTGAACTTGTCTGTACGCTTTACACCGCCTTCTATAAGGAACGCGTCAAAGGCACCCCTGCTGTTCAAATAATAGCAAGCGGCGTCTCCGCAGTATCTGACGTCGTACATCTCTACATTGTCGAACAGGACTTTCTCACCATCATAATGGTAAGCATCCTGCACATAGGTTGAAACGCCCGAAGGCATTGTTATCGTAGCCATATAAAATTCTTTTGTTTTTTAATATGAATTATTCTTCTATCACATTCCATCCAACGGGTATTCCATCCCATCCACTAGTCCATATATTTGAACCTGATTTTTTTGTGAACGTTCCGTTTGCACTTACGTTATAAAGCCACTTGGACGTACTTCCTGTTGTGTCTCCGTTACCATACATACTTGTGGCGTAGCAGGTAACTGATGACAAATTCCCGCACCCGGAGAACATCAACCAATATGCGTTGTTCGGTATGTACGGAGCTGGCAGAACGGGTGCTGTCGTTAAACTCGAGCAGTTTCGGAACATACTTTCATAAGAACCTTCGTTCAAAGTTGTTTGTGGCAGTAGTGGCGGAGTCGTAAGTGAAGTACACCCTTCGAACATCCTTGCAAAAACTTCTGTGCCTTCTTGCGTCCCGCTCAAATCACCAACGAATTCTTCCAAAGAAGAGCAATCTTTGAAGGCTCTTCTAAAAGCCCCATCACCGAGAGTTCCTGTGGCTTTTATCTCAGGCGTTGTCGTAATCGAAGAACAATCTTCAAACATCCTTTCGCACGCCGACACTTCAAACGAAGTTCCTAAAATAACCGGTCCTTCCAAAAGGTTGTGGCAATAAGTGAACATCCCATAGTACGCAGACAGAGGAACTTTCGCGGATGGCAATATTAGATTGCCGGCGTGCCTTACAGGTTCACTCCAAAAACACTTTGATATCGTTGTTCTCTTGTCGCTTTCCTTAAACTCCGTATACCCTCGGAAATCGTCCCCATAAAACAAAGACATAATATTTCCTTCAACGTCGTACACAGCTGTTGATCCAGAGAACATATTTCCGGATACACCAAAACCTGTTGCGTCATAAGTTTCGCGCTCTTCCTTGAACTGCAAAGTGTCTCCGCTCACAACGTCTATGAAGTACACACCGCCAGGCTGTCCGTCAGCAGAAATTCTTGCCCAACTGCCCCCGTTTTTACTACACAATATGGTGTAATCATAAATAGTTATGCTTGTAGAAGTACCACCTCTCCAACCAATCTTTCCGTCGCTGGCTATCCTCAAAGTAAAATACTCGTTTCCGTACGGACCCAAGTCAACTTGCTGACTCCAGGTCAAGGTTCCAAGCAGGGTGTTGCCCGTCGTATAGACTGAAACGGAGTATGGAATCGTATCTGCAGAACTTGTGTTCGCAGGGAAGGTTAGCGTCGCTCCCGAACTTGAAGTAGTTGTCCTGTTCCCGTTGAAGACGTAGACAACGCTCGGGTAGTTCGTATCCCAAGTTATAGTATATGCGGTGTCGGATGCGGCGACATACTGCCCGTCGGGAGTCAGGAAATTGAAATAGTACTCTGACGCCTTGTGCTCCTGTTTCCAAACTGCGGTTGCTAGTTGGGTGAGGTTCGAGTCGTAGAACACAACGGAACGGGTTATGTCTTCGTCCGTATCGTTCTCGGGGAACGAAAGCGTAAGCGAACTGCTTGTAGTCGTAATTGTTGAAGCCGAATTGTAGGAGTATTTTACGGATTCATAGTTTGTATCCCATTCAATCGTATAGTATGTAGAACCGCTTCCGATAACCTGATAAGAAGGTGTCAGCAAATTGAAGTAGTACTCAGTAACTTTTTCTTGCTGAACGACAGGGAAGCACTGAACACCGTCTTCCGCTTCCATACATACATTCCCGTTTCTGCTGTCTCCGCTGTTCTCCGAATAGGTGAAAGTTAGACAGCCTGTGAACTCGTCAGCCTTAGCCTGCGTAACGGAGAACCATCCGCCGCTGTACGAAGACAAAGTGAAATCGGTGTTGGCTGTGTAACATATTGTAGTGACTCCACTCTCCCAACCGAAACTGAACGGGCTGTCGAATACTATTTTTGGATTAGGAACATAGCTATCAACATCCACAGAAGTATCGCCGCTCGAAGAGTGCCCGTAAAAAATCTTCTGCCTTGGATCGGCGTGTGTGTTGATTGGTTCTGACAGACAGCCTTCTTCTCCACTCCACTCCTTCGTATCGTCCAGTCTTACGTTGTACTGCTCGAGAAGCTCTCCGCTGTCCAAGTTGAATAAATTGAATACAAGCATCGCTTCTGGATGCGGAACGACAACCCCGTCATAGTCGCTGAAATCAGGCATACTGATACGGATGTAATCCCTGACTCTCTTCCCTACGTCGATTGAAATAGCGTCCTTGGAAGGGGACTTTACAGCCTTTCCGTTGTATATCGTCTCCCCGTTGACTGCTATGTAGTAGTTCAGCGTGGAAGCGGTTGTATCGTAATAAAAATCACTTGAAGAAGAATAATATCTCATTTTTATCTATTTTTTACACTGCGTTGATCACAACGGAACTTGATGAATTTTTGTAGGCGCCGTAAAAAATCCGCATCCTTGGATCTGCGTGCCCGTTTATTGGTTCTGACAATACGCCGTTCCCCAATGCACCTTCGTACCCGTTCACATACGTCTGCTGATACAGGACGCTTCCGCCCATAGTTGTTACGGCGAAAACGCCGCAGGCTCCTTCGTCCTTCGTAACTCCTGTGCTTTCAGGGAAAGAACTCTTCAGGAACTCGCTTGCAACCCTGTTGAGATAAACCATAATCGGGAAGTCCCTGCCATAAGCCCTTCCCCTTTCAATCTCGACTCCGTTGAATGTAATCCTGTAATCCAACGTATCCGCACTCGTCGAATATCCGTCGTCTATGTGTACAAACTCTGCCATTATATCTTAAGTATTTGCCAATCTTCTACGCTGTAGCCGTTGAGGTAGTTGTTGATGAAGTCCTGTGCGAGAGCGTCAGCCATCTTCTGCTCGTACTCTGGTATCACGCTCTGCTTCGCCCTTTCGAATACGTTCCTTGCTTCCGTCCCGTCCCTTGAAATCTTCCTTGCGATAAGGAATCCCAGCTGCTCTACCGTAGGGAGTTTTCCGTTGGAGTCCGCTGTGGGGTAGACAGGCTTGTCCTGCACCCATTTCTGAATCGGCTCAACTGGCGGAAAATGCGGCTCAGTCCCTTCATCAAAATATTTGAAGTAGTCGGTATGGTTGAGATAAACCACATAGTGCCCGTTCTCCTTCTCTACGGAGAAATCCAAGGTGTTCAGCATATTGCCTGTGGCAATGCCGTCCGCTTCGATTATGTAGTCGGCTACGGCGTTCACAAACGCCTGCCCGAACTCGTTGAGCACCCTTTCAAGGTTGTCAAATCTCGGTTCCATACTATCTCCTTCTATATGCAGCCTTCATCTCGGCTATCTCCTTCTGTTTCCTCACAAACTCCTTCCTGTTCCTTATGTTGATGAAATGCAGGTACATCAGGAAGTCCAC
>JAZOQL010000178.1:0-1455 GCA_045656065.1 Rikenellaceae bacterium
GAACGCTTTGAGTGTTCTCGCCTTGTAATAGTATTCGTTCTCGTAGTCGCATTGCTCACGGACAATGTTTGTCGTACCGCACATCTGCAATGAATCATTTATTTGAAAACACCTCATATACAGAGGGTTGTCAATCCATACTTGCTCATTGAACACAAGCGGGTATGATAATCTGTTCAAATCCTCTTTCGTATTGTCCGTTACGAAGCCGCCTAATTTTTCAATGAACGCGCCTTTTTTCACACACAGCGGATGCTCTGGCACTCCGAACATTCCCCAACCGTCTCTCAATGTAAGTACGTTCCTGCCGTAGAAAACGAGACCCGTGTTCGGTATTTCAATTTCACTCGGACAGTCAACCAAATATCTCGGAGCAATGTTACGATAGTTATTCCTTATATTCTCGGCAAACTCATTGAAACCTTCAATTTCCCCGAAACCCTCGTGTATCAGAACTTGAAGTTGGTTTTCTGGAACGATATACCAAGAAGCCGAACCGTCATTGTAATAGAACTCACCGTCACTGAATTTCTGACATAGGTTGTTGCACAGTTGACCCGTGACAAACTCGGTTTCGGGATATGCCTCTATTGCTTCTGTGAGCATACGGATGCAGCCCTTGAACAGAAAATCGTCAAAGTCAAGTCGCAGGAAGAATCCGTCATCGCCGCATTCGGACAATTCCACAAGTCTGTTGCACATCTTGCCCATCTTGCCGTCAACAATAGTTATGTCGGCAAACTGCGGCTCGTGATAGACTTTGATTTTGTCTTTGCAATGCGGATAATTCACACCCTGCATTTCAATAAAGAAACGCTCTACATAATCTTTTACGCACCCGTCTTTCGAGTTGTCAAGAATAATCCATTCCCAATTATCGGAATCTTGCTCGCAAATGTTTATGAGGCGAGCATTGTGCCAAGGAATCACCTTGTGAGCAGGTGTTATAATGCTAATCATTGTTAGTTGAATTTAATGCGTTTTGGTACTACAAGCCCGAACAATCCGAGCCTACTGTAATTCTCTTTAAGTTCGGAAGTGATTATATCCCACTCTATCTGCTTGTTTGCTTGGTTGCACACCTCAATAGTGCCGCTGTCCATATAATAGAATCTTCCGCGTTTGCTGCATACGACACAGCGGAGATAAAGTGCATTGTCTATATAGACAATGTTCTCGAATTTCGTCACATAGAGCAGGCTCACCAAATCCTCTTTTGAATTATTCGTTACGAATCCGCCTATCTTTTTCAAAAACGCGCTTTTCTTCAAACAAAGAGGATGCTCAACTCCGCCGAACATATCCCAACCCGCGCCCAAAGTCTGCACTTCGTTTCGGAAAAAATTAAATTCGGTATATGGTAATGTCACACGGCAGGGTGCGCTAACGAGTTTTCTTGTCAGCCCGTATTTTTGTATTCTTGCTTTGTATTCGTCAAGTCGGAGGCCAAGCGGT
>JAZOQL010000179.1:0-2652 GCA_045656065.1 Rikenellaceae bacterium
CAACCAATGTTACGATAGGAATATTGAACGCGTCGCAGAAACGTACGAAACGTGCAGCCTTGCGAGATGCGTTGATATCCAATACACCAGCCATAGCCTTAGGTTGGTTAGCGATGATACCCACGCTCTGGCCGTTGAAACGTGCAAAGCAAGTGATGATATTCTTAGCGTAGTTTTCGTGTGATTCGAGGAATTCGCCATTGTCAACGATTGCGCGAATAACTTCGTACATATCGTAAGGTTTGTTTGGATTATCCGGAATGATTTCGTTCAGTGAATCTTCCAAACGATCGATCGGGTCCATACAAGTAACCATCGGAGCATCTTCGCAGTTGTTTTGCGGCATATAGCTCAACAAGTTACGGATCAATGACATACATTCTTCTTCAGAATCAACTGCAAAGTGTGCAACACCACTCTTTGTTGAGTGTACTGATGCACCACCCAATTGTTCTTGAGTTACGACTTCACCTGTAACGGTTTTAACAACCTTCGGACCTGTCAAGAACATATAACTTGTGTTCTTTCTCATAATAGTGAAGTCGGTCAGAGCCGGAGAGTAAACTGCACCACCAGCGCAAGGACCCAAAATTGCAGAGATCTGAGGAATAACACCTGAAGACATTACGTTACGTTGGAAGATTTCTGCGTAACCTGCCAATGCGTTAACACCTTCTTGGATACGAGCACCACCCGAGTCGTTGAGACCGATACACGGAGCGCCGTTTGTCATAGCCATATCCATAATTTTGCAGATCTTTTCTGACATTGTCTTAGACAAAGAACCTGCAGTCACGGTAAAGTCTTGAGCAAAAATATACACCAGACGACCGTCGATTGTACCATAACCTGTCACGACACCGTCACCATAGTAGTGGCTCTTTTCCATACCGAAGTCTGTACAACGGTGTGTTACGAACATATCGAATTCTTCGAATGAACCTTCGTCGAGCAACATTTCGATACGTTCACGAGCTGTATATTTACCCTTTTCGTGTTGAGCGTCGATACGTTTTTGACCACCACCGATTTTAGCTTCTGCTCTTAAATCGATAAGTTGTTTTATCTTTTCGCTATTTGTACTCATAGTTGTGCTGTAAGATTATTTATTTTTATCTTCACAAAGTTCTGTCAACACGCTACCTGTTGATTTCGGGTGCAAGAAACCGATTGAGAGACCATCTGCACCTGGGCGAGATGTTTTGTCAATCAGACGCATTCCCTTTTCTTCGCATTCTGCCAATGAGCCGTCGATATCTTCAACTGCATAAGCCAAGTGGTGAACGCCTTCGCCTTTTGTTTCGAGGAATTTTGCGATTGTGCTTTCTGGTGAAGTTGGTTCCAACAATTCGATTTTGGTTTGTCCAACCTTAAAGAATGCTGTACGCACCTTTTGTGATTCAACTTCTTCGATGCGGTAGCACTTGCTGCCCAGCAACAGTTCCCATTGTGGGATTGACACTTCGAGGCTCTTTACAGCAACACCGATGTGTTCAATGTGTGAAATATTCATAATCTTGTTATTTTGAGTTAATAATTATCTTTTTCAATCCTATTTAAAGCATACATTTTGCCGTGCAAATTTACTCTTAACTTTCCGATTTATAAAATTTTTTCACTCTTTTTTATCACACAATTCTCAACTTATCATTTTACAGCACCTTCTGCACAAAAAAAAGGCTGTCTGCCAAACGCAGAACAGCCTTTTTTTCTTATCTAAACCTATATCGTAGAGGTTACTCAACGAGGGTCATTTCTTCAACCAGGTGACCTGCGCCTGCGAACTTATCGATTACGAACAACACGTAGCGAATGTCCACGCTGATTGTTCTTTGCAGTTCGGGTTCGAATGCCACGTCACCGCTCATTGCTTCCCAGTTACCGTCGAATGCGATACCGATCAATTCGCCTTTGCCGTTGATTACAGGGCTACCCGAGTTACCGCCGGTGATGTCGTTGTTTGACAGGAATGCTACCGGCATTTCGCCTTTAACACCATAGCGACCATAATCTTTCTTTTGGTAAAGTTCTTTCAACTTAGGTTCAACTGTGAACTCAACCGGATTTTCAGGATTTTCCTTCTCCATTACGCCTTTAAGTGTTGTGTAGTAGTGGTAATCAACACCATCTCTCGGCGAGTATGGCAACACCTGTCCGTATGTAATACGCATTGTCAGGTTTGCGTCAGGATAAGGAAGTTTATCAGGATTCATTTCAATCCAGCCCTTGATGAACAATCTGTGACCGCGATTCTTTTCTGCTGTCATCTCTTTCACAATGTTATTGTTCTTGATAATGTCAGACCAGATTGAGATACTTGCCACACCTGTGAGTTCTGCTGCGAGTTTAGATTTCAGCTCTGCATAGTTACCCTTGTTTTCATCGAGTGCTGCGCAGATGATCCAGAAATGAAACAACAAAATCATTAGGTTTTTCCTTAGAGATGACTCTCGGAGTGACCTTTGCATGCCTTAAAAGACCTGTCTTTATGATTGCGCTTTCAAGGTCAACCTCGCCAAGCTTTTCCAGTCCGTGGGCTTTAAGTTCGCCTCCGACAATATCGACAATGCGCCTGTCCCTTGCTATCAGCGTCAGCTTATCGGAGTTGGTCTTTCCAATGACTACGCTATTGACCATAATATTCTCACCAGG
>JAZOQL010000180.1:0-4990 GCA_045656065.1 Rikenellaceae bacterium
GATATGTCCTCATACGATGAGGTGCAGACCATTGACGTTGCGAACTTTGACAAACCCGGCATTGATGCTCTTGCCACTGCTGAAACCGTAGCGAGAGAGGCAGAGGTTGAGCAAGAGGTTGAGATTGCACAGGAACGCATAAAGAAAACACGTTCTACAAAGAAAGAAACCAAGAAAAAGTCCGTAACTTTGCAGGAGCAGACAGGTGGTTTGTTCGATGATTTATTTACTGAAACCAACAAGGCTGATACTGAAATGCACCGTAAGTTCGCAATGACCGTAAAGGCAGATATGCTTGCGGCTCTTGACAACGATACAAAGCCTTACAGAAGCATTCTTGATTTACGCAAGCGTGCAAGCGAGTTGGGTATGGAAGTAGATAATGAAGGTAGAACTGATATTCTGTTGCAGGAACTTGTTGAGGACGGTTTGGTAAGAGCCGCACGTGAGGTCATTGAACGTAAAGGTAGAAATAGCAGAGCATCATATGATTTAATCTGCAAACTTTATGAAATGCAACCAACCATTGCGGCACGAAGCAGTAACCGTATCAAGATGCAGCAGTACTCCACTCCTCTTCCTATGGCTTGGATTGCCAATCGTTTTGCGATGGCTAACAAGGCAAACGGAAGCGTATTGGAGCCAACAGCAGGTAATGGAATGTTGGTATTCACCGTTCCTGTTGAGCAAGTTCACGCAAACGAACTTGACGAGACAAGATTGGACAACCTACGTGAGCAGGGATTTGCACAGGTAACACAGCAGGATGCAACAGAGCCGTTCGATGGCGATGTGCGTTATGATGTTGTTATTGCCAATCCCCCATTTGGAAAGCGTGATGCAGTGGAGTATGACGGTAAGATGATACCGGGACTTGACCCACAGATAACGCTGAATGCTCTTTCAAGTATGAAAGATGATGGCAGAGCTGCTATCATCATTGGTGGAAATATGGAATATGCAAGCAATGGCGCAATCAAGAATATGAAGCCATTCTTCACATACCTTTATGACCACTACAACGTGAAGGGCGTTATTGATATGGGCGGTGGACTGTATGCAAAGCAAGGCACTACATTCCCTACTCGTATGATACTTATTGATGGTCGCAGAAGCGATGAGGAACGTGCGCAGACTGCTGTATATCCTCCTGTGGAGAGCAAGGCAATACGCAAGGCAGAAACCTTTAACGACCTGTACGAGATTATTAACGAAGTATTGAACTCTAATGAAAAGACAAATGGAACAGAAATATTACGTAGCCGACAAGGGCAGTTGGCATCTGTCAATAGCGAAACATCCAGGAACACTGACGGAGCAGGACATCGTGGACAACATCGAAAGAATGATGATGTTGGAAGCCGAGGAAACCGCACCGCAGAAAATGATACGGACAGAAGCGAACAGGTTTTACCAAGAGAACATAGAACGAATAATGCAGATGGTGAAACCCGGGCAGAAACTCCAAGAGATAACGCAGGAGGAAGCAGAAGTGTATCTGACACTGACATTCAGCGAGTGGGAACAGAGCGAGTTTCCGCAAGCGGAGTGGGATTAACGCAGACTCCGACCGAACACAAGAAGCGTACTCTTACAGATGAAAAGAGTGCGTATCGTCCTCATAACAGTGCGTTTTCACTGAACAGCGTTGCCCCTGCCGCTATGGTTGAGGCAATGGATAAGGTGCTTACTCAAATCGAAGCACAGCACGGTAGTATTGATGAGTTTATCAGAACAGAACTCGGATATGACACCGTTGCAGAGGCTCATCAAGCACTTGCCGCAGAACAGATGGATAGTGTTGCTATGGCTATCTATCAGATGAAACAGGGACAGGCTCTTATTATCGGCGACCAAACAGGCGTTGGTAAGGGTCGCCAAATGGCAGCACTTATCCGTTGGGCAGTAAAACGAGGTGAAAAGCCTGTATTCATTACACAGAAAGCAGATTTGTTCTCCGATATTTACCGAGACTTGGTAGATGTCGGCAGTGGCGACCTTGTGCCGTTTATCTTCAACTCTGACGGTGCTATGGTGGACAGCAAGGGTAATACCGTCCACAAGCCTTTATCTTCGGCTGAAATGGCGAAAGTATTTGCATCGGGTGTTCTCCCCGACAAATACGACTTTGCCGTCCTTACCTATTCGCAGGTAAATACTGGCGATGCTGTAAGTCAGCAGGAGATGGACGAAGCGGCAAAGAAGAATGGCGCACGCACCAAGAAAAGCAAGAATGTAAAGAATGGCAAGGCTACACCGAAAGCCACTTTCTTACGTGCCATTGCAGAGGATAATTATTTATTCCTTGACGAAAGCCATACGGCAGCAGGTTCGAGCAACACAGGTGCATACTTGCAGAGTATTCTTCGTGGGGCAAAAGCCGCCACATTCGCAAGTGCTACGTTTGCCAAACGTCCTGATACTATGCCATTGTACGCTATCCGTACAGCAATGAGCCAAGCAAAGGTTGAGCCGGATAAGATGATTAGCATTATCGAGAAAGGCGGTGTAACTCTGCAAGAGATTATGAGCCGTGAATTGACCAATGCAGGGCAAATGGTACGCCGTGAACGTGATATGAGTGATGTCGTTACCGATTGGAAAACAATCACAGACCCCGAAACCGTAAGACGTGCGAGAGAGAACTATGACCGCACTATTGCCGCATTCAACGCAATCATCAAGTTCCAAGAGGACTATGTTAAGCCGATGATTGAAGCGTTGGATATGGAACTTGCTGTTATGGCTGAAAGCGCAGGTGTGAAACGAGGTACTGACAAGATGGGTGTTGAGAACGTGCCATTCGCAAGCAAGACCTACAACTACACCAAGCAACTTATGCTCGCCCTCAAAGTCGATGCCATTGCTGATGAGGTGGAAGCCGAAATCAACGCAGGTCGCCACCCTGTCATTGCATTGGAAAGCACAATGGAGAGCAGTATCAAGGATTATGCACCCGGAGAAATCATTGATGAGCCTACTTTCAGTGCAAGCCTTTTGAAAGGACTTGACACCGTTATGCAGTACACCGTCAAGGATGAAGACGGAAACGAAAGACACGAGCGTTATTCACCGAAAGCATTAGGTCCGGCAGGTGAAAAAGCATACTATGATTTGCAGGACTTCATTCGTGAAAGCACAAGCGACATCTTCATCAGCCCTCTTGATGCCATTATCGAGCGTTTGAATGAGAAAGGCTACAAGGTTGGCGAATTGACAGGTCGTAATACTTATGTTGAGCGTAATGCAGATGGTCGTGTGGTTGTGAAACGCAGAACTGACAAAGATAAGAAGAGAATGCAGAGAGAGTTCAACAGCGGTGCTCTCGATGTTCTCATTCTCAACAAGTCTGCCTCAACTGGTATTTCACTGCACGCATCAGAGAAATTCAGCGACCAACGTCAGCGTTCTATGATTATCGCACAGCCGTTGAGTGATATTAACGACTATATGCAGATGATAGGACGTATAGACCGTACAGGACAGGTGCATAGAGGTTATTATATCAACCTCGGTTTGCCTGTACCTGCTGAAAACCGTTTCTTAATGATGCTCTCCACCAAGTTAAAATCGTTGAACGCTAACACGACAACTTCACAGGATAGCGAAAGTAATGATGTGGAAGCACCGGATTTGCTCAACAAATACGGTAGCCAAGTAGTTGTCGAATACCTCCGTGACAATGTGGAGATATACGAAAGAATGGGAACACCTTTGAAAAAAGGTGGACTTGGCGGTGGTCGTGTACAAGCAAGCGAACTTGACGATTACAAACCACAGGAAGATGATGCACGCAAGATAACAGGTTACGTTGCCCTATTAACTACTAAAGAGCAGGAGGAGTTCTACGATGATGTTGTAAGACGTTACAACGAGTTGATTAAGTACCTCAACGATACAGGTAGTAATGACTTGAAGATTACCGTAATGCCACTCCGTGCCACTACGATTGAGAAACGCATATCTTCGGAGGGTATAGACCCCAACGGAAACAATCCTTTTGCACGCAACTCATACGTTGAAAAGGTGGAAATGGATGTGTTGAGAAAGCCGATGAAAGCCGATGAGATACGCAAGGTTATCGAGCAAATAAATAGAGGTTTAGAGCCTAATGCTTATCTTGAACGAGTTATCGACACTGTACGCAAGGAAGATGATGCGAGAATTGCCGCAGAAGAGGAACGCTATGAAAAATCAAAGGCGAAAGCCGTTGAGGATATTGCAAAGCAAACCGAGAAAATCAACGGTCAGAAGAAACGAAGTGATGAGGAAAAGCGTGTTGCCATTGAGAACTTCATTGCAGAGACCAACGAAAAGGTTGAAGCCAAGCATAAGGACAACATCGCACGTCTCAATTACAGCAGCGACCAGATGATGCACCGTTTGAGAATGTTTGAGGTTGGCAAATCTTATCTTGTGCCGGATAATCTCGAAGCACAGATATTTGATTTTGCTACACCTGCTATCTTCTGTGGTTACAAGACAAAGGACAGCAAGATTACAGCCTCAACAACTCTTGCCGTATTTGCTACACTTGATGGTAGAAGACGTATTGAAATCAAACTGTCTCAAATTGAGGCATTGCGTAGCATAGATAAGATGACCAATGATAATTGGGATGCTGCTCGTGCTACCACACTCGATAATTGGGATAGCCAAATCCCTTCAGAAACCCGAAAGAACGGCTATATAATGACAGGCAACATTCTGCAAGCAATCGCAGATACCCAAGACCAATACGGCGGTTATCCGGGACAACTCATCAGTTATACCGATATGGACGGTAATGTTCACGATGGTATCTTGATGCCCGACAAATGGAATGCCACTATGCTTAAAACAAGTGGTGCTCCATTGAGTAGCCGTCTGCAACAGATTAAGGAGTATCAGCCTGTAAAGAGCCACGATGGAAAGGTTGAGATAATGGGTAGCAGTTGGGCAAAGACTTTCTACCTTACCGTACCAAAGACAAAGAAAGATGGTGCTATTT
>JAZOQL010000181.1:0-1105 GCA_045656065.1 Rikenellaceae bacterium
CAAGGAGTTGAAAAATGATGTTGTCTTCCTAAGACCGCTTGGCCTCCGACTTCCCATCTTGCGGTTAAACTGTAATCAAATGGGCGGTTATATCAAAAGCCCAATAAACTACACGGGCAACAAATACAAACTCTTGGGTCAGATAGTACCGCTACTACCGAAACACATAGGCTCGTTTGTCGATGTGTTCGGCGGCAGCGGAACTGTTGTTTTGAATGCGCCCGCCCGCCGATTGGTTTACAACGAGTATGCAAAGTATGTGTATGATATGTTTCGCGGGTTTGTTGAAACGTGTTATGAGGAAATCATACTTCGTGTTGATGGTGTTATTGAAGAGTACGGACTCACGAAAACAAACGAGGAAGGCTATGCCAAATTAAGGAACGACTATAATAGTGGTCGCAAGGATTGGGTCACTCTGTATGTTCTCTGCTGCTACGCATTCAATTCGCAGGGTCGTTTCGGAAACAACGGCAAATTCAATATGCCTTTCGGAAAGAACCGTTCCTGCTTCAGCGATGTGCAGAGGGATAACATATTGAATATGAAAATGAGGATTTTCGACAAGGAGGTCTCCTGCTTCAATTTGTCTTTTGACCGATTTGACTATTCAATGTTCGGAGATGGCGACTTCGTTTATTTCGACCCGCCGTATCTCGGAAGCGTTGCTGCTTATAATGAGAAACACGGATGGACGGAGGAGCAGGAAAAGACGCTTGCGGATGTCATAGACAAACTTGATTCCCGTGGAGTTTGGTTCGGTGTGTCGAACAATCTCAAATACGGTAATCCGATACTTGAAAAACTGTGTGGAAAATATAAGACATACCATCTCGGAAGCAAGTACAACAATTCGTCATATCACAAGACTGATAAGGATTCTGAAGATGACGAAGTGTTTGTTACAAATTTCGAGTTGCCTGCAAACAACAAAAAGTCACTGTTTTAGAATATGAGCGATTATATCAAAAGCCCCATAAACTACACGGGCAACAAGTACAAGTTGCTCGGACAGATAGTGCCTCTGTTTCCAAAAAATGTCAACCGATTCGTTGACATTTTCGGCGGCAGTGGCACGGTGCTTTTGAACGCAAACGCGAAGTCA
>JAZOQL010000182.1:0-2815 GCA_045656065.1 Rikenellaceae bacterium
GAAAAAGAGGGCGTCGATAGATCTAACTTCGATATTGTTGCAACTACCGAAGTAATCGGAATGAACGAACACCCGACTCAGGCTTTCAGCAAGAAACCCAATTCGAGTATCGTCGTTGGTTTCGGATACCTTAAAAATAAACTGATAGATGCGTTTGCAAGTAGCGGCTCGACAGGCGCAATGATGGTCGGCTCGATGTACGCAATCAAACAAATCGAAGGCGTCATCAGACCAACTATCGCAACAATGATTCCAAACTGCAAAGGTGGATTCACACTGTTGCTCGATGTCGGACTGAATGTCGATTGCAAGCCGGACGTATTGGCTCAGTATGGTCATATAGGTTCGATATTTGCGCGCTCGGTAATGGGTATCAAAAAACCGAGAGTAGCACTGCTCAATATCGGAGAAGAACGCGAAAAAGGCAATTTGGCTTCACGTGCGGCGAACGAACTGATGTCTGACGGTGCAGATTACAACTTCATCGGCAATGTCGAAGGTAACCAAATTTATACAGGCGACGCTGACGTTATCGTTTGCGATGGATTTGTAGGAAATGTGGTGCTCAAACAAACCGAAGGTCTGTTCAATGTCTGCAACCAGCTCGGAATCTCACATCCGTTCATTGAAAAAATGAATTATGAAACTGTCGGAGGAACACCAGTGCTCGGCATCAATTCGACTGTGGTTATCGGCCACGGTTGTTCGTCACCTCTGGCTATTAAGAATATGATTCTCCAAACAGAACGCTGCCTGAAGGCTTCGTTGGTGGAGAAATTAAAGGAAAGTTTTTGCTAATGAAGGAGAAAATTACAGCGGCAATTACGGGAGTAGGCGCCTATGTTCCGGATTATATCCTGGACAACGAGGAGATTTCCCGAATGGTCGATACTTCAGACGAGTGGATTATGTCTCGTATCGGAATCAAGACTCGTCACATTTTGAAAGGTGAAGGTCTTGGTACTTCGTTTATGGGTGTAAAGGCTGTAAACGAATTGTTGGAAAAAACAGGAACAGACGCCAAAGAAGTGGATTTGGTTATCTGTGCAACCGTAACCCCTGATATGTTATTCCCCTCAACAGCGAATATCATTGCTTATAAGGTGGGCGCAGTAAATGCATTTGCATTTGATATGCAGGCTGCTTGTAGCGGATTCCTCTTTGCTCTGCAAACAGGTTCGAAGTATGTAGAATCTGGTATGTACAAAAAGGTCGTAGTTGTTGGCGCTGACAAGATGTCATCTATTATCGACTACACAGACCGCGCAACTTGCCCAATCTTCGGCGACGGTGCAGCAGCAGTTATGCTCGAACCTAACTACGAAGGCCTTGGTATCCAGAATGCAATCCTGCACTCTGACGGTAGCGGCGCTCCACACTTGCATATGAAAGCAGGCGGTTCGGCTTATCCTCCAACAGTGGAGACAGTGCTCAAAAAGTGGCACAAGGTCTACCAAGAGGGTCAGGCTGTATTTAAAGCGGCTGTAACTCATATGGCTGATACATCTGTGGAACTGATGGAACGAAACAACCTCACTCCGGACAATATTCGTTATTTGGTTCCTCACCAGGCTAATATGCGTATCATCGATGCTACGGCTAAGAGAATGGGGCTGCCTCAAGAGAAGTGTATGATTAACATTGACCGCTATGGTAACACTACAGACGGAACATTGGGTCTGTGTCTGTGGGATTACGAAAGCCGACTCAGAAAGGGTGATAACTTGGTTCTGGCAACATTCGGCGGTGGTTTCACTTGGGGAGCAATGTTCGTTAAGTGGGCATACGACGGCGATACAATGGCTCGATAGCGAGTGATGTATTGGGACTTTACATCTGAGAATCACACTCGTGTGTAAGTAGCTGAGTTCTTGATTCTCAATCAGTTTGCGAGTTTGAAATAATAACTTCAAATACTGGGGTCCCATAGTTCAAGGGATAGAACGGAAGTTTCCTAAACTTTAAATCGCAGTTCGAGTCTGCGTGGGACTACATAAAAAACGGACTCTCTTTTTGATAAGGAGAGCCCGTTTTTGTGCTTTGAACACTAACTCCAAAGCGGGCTGCATATTTGCCATAGCATTGCCACTGAGGCGATTATCTTCAGTTCTGTAGTAATAAGAAACGATACGAATGAACTGAAGGCAACCTTCAAAGCGTGTGCCTTATTATTGGGATTGTTGATTAATTCTCCGATTAGTGCGCCCAGAAAAGGCCCTAAGATTATACCCACAGGACCACCAAAGAGTCCGACCAGCAATCCGACCGTTGCTCCGCGTGTTGCCGACTTCGAGCCTCCGAAATGTTTCGTAAAGAGAATCGGAACAACATAATCCAAAACCGTTACCGCAACGGTGATTACGCCCCAGATAAGCAGACTCTTTGAGTCAATGTTGGCTCCGAATTTGTCGGTCAGCGAGACAAGAAACAAGCCAACCCAGCTCAGTGGTGGGCCGGGTAGAACGGGAAGTACACAACCCGCAAGTCCCGCCAATGCGAGCAGAATCGAAAAAATCATCAATGTTGTATCCATAAAATTGACCTATTTTGAGGTTAAAGATAACAAAAAACATTATCTTTGCAAAATATAAATTAGCAAAGAACTGACCAATAATGGATTTTATATCTGTAACGATTCTGGATATTGTTGATATTATGCTTGTTGCGTTGATAATGTTTAACTTGTATAAACTGATTCGCGGAACAAGTGCCATATCAATATTCCTGGGAATACTTGTAATTTATATTGTATGGGTAGTTGTTAAGGCTCTGAATATGGAAAGTCGGAGGCCAAGCGGTCTTAGGAAGACAACAT
>JAZOQL010000183.1:0-3621 GCA_045656065.1 Rikenellaceae bacterium
ACGACCTGTCAAGAGGCTGTTCAATCGACGATATCGTGAATATGGTGGCAATTACTGCTTGCCAAGCTGGTGAAAAATAAAATCTTAAGATAATGACAATATTAGTATTAAATTGTGGAAGTTCTTCGATTAAGTACCAAGTAATCGATATGAACGAAGTCAATAACCCTCAGTTGTTGGCTAAAGGTCTGGTAGAAAGAATCGGTCTGGCAGAAGGTATTCTGACTCACAAACCTGTGGGTAAAGACAAATTTGAACTCAATCAACCTATCCAAGACCATACTGCAGGTATCAGTCTGATTATCGATGCAATCACCAACCCGACACACGGCGTGATTGAATCACTGCAGGCTCTGGGTGCAGTGGGTCACCGCGTAGCTCACGGTGGTGAATACTTCGCTGACAGTGCAGTGGTGAACGAAGATGTAATCGAAAAAATCAAAACTTGTTTCGAGTTGGCTCCGTTGCACAACCCTGCTAACCTGAGCGGTATTCTGGCTATCGAAAAACTCCTCCCGGGTATCCCTCAAGTGGCTGTGTTCGACACATCATTCCACCAGACTATCCCGGCGAAGAACTACCTCTACGCTCTGCCGTACAAATACTACGAAAACTATAGAATCCGCAGATACGGTTTCCACGGAACAAGTCACAAGTTCGTAGCTAAGAAGGCTTGCGATATGTGCGGTCTCGACTTCGAAAAATCTAAGGTTATCACTTGCCACATCGGTAACGGTGCATCGGTAACTGCTATCCTTAACGGTAAATCTTATGACACTTCAATGGGCTTTACTCCGGTTGATGGTCTGATTATGGGTACTCGTACAGGCGAAATCGACCCGGGTGCACTGCTCTATATCGCAGACAAAGAAAACCTCTCAACAGCTCAAATCAATAACCTGATTAACAAACAATCAGGTATGCAGGGTATCACAGACGTTTCGTCTGATATGCGCGATATCGAAGCCGCAGCAGCTGAAGGAAATGAAAGAGCATTGCTCGGTCTGGATATGTACCGCACCAGAATCCAACGCTTCGTTGGCGGTTATGCTGCAATTATGGGCGGCGTAGATCTTATCGTCTTCACAGGTGGCGTAGGCGAAAATGACCCTGCAACTCGCGAACAGGTTTGTTCAGGACTCGAGTTTATGGGCGTGGAATTCGACTGCGAAGCTAACAACGGAGTCCGCGGTAAGGACAAGATTTTGAGCAAAGAGTCTTCTCGAGTTAAGGTTATGGTTACTACAACCGACGAGGAACTCGTTATCGCAACTGATACTTTCCGTCTGACAGGAAAATAATATCACTAAAAATTACGATGTCCAAAAGGCGAATCCAAACGGTGTCTAACCGCTGGATTTGCCTTTTTTTATGTGTAAAATAGTGGAAAAAACGGCTATTGTATTGATATGTAATAAAAATTTTATACATTTGCGCCATAAAAACAAAACATAATTTTTATGATAACCAACCTTGATCAAATTATCGAAGAGGTAAAATCGAAAGGAAAAAAACGCCTCGCAGTAGCTTATGCTGAAGATTCGCACACTCTGGGTGCAGTTAGTAATGCGGTAGACCGCGGAATCGTTGATGCTATCCTCGTGGGTAATCCCGAAAACATCAAGAAGATTTGTGCTGAACACAATATCGATGCTGAAAAATTCACTATCGTTGAAGGTAGCAGCGATGTGAAATGCGTCGAAATCGCAGTTAAGATGGTTAAAGAAGGTGAAGCAGACGTACTGATGAAGGGTCTGGTGAGCACCGATAAATATATGCGCGGTATCTTGAACAAAGAGTACGGCCTGGTTCCTCCGAAGGGTACACTGAGCCACGTAACTGTAGTTCAAGTTCCGGCATATCACAAACTGCTGACCGTAGCTGACGTTGCTATTATTCCTGCTCCGGATTTGAAACAAAAGATTCAAATCACTAAAAACGTAATCGCAGTGGCTAAGAACCTCGGTATCGAATGCCCGAAAGTAGCTGCTATCGCTCCGACTGAACAAATGTTGGACGGTATCCAATCTTGCGTTGATGCTGCTATCTTGGCTAAACACGGCGACCGCGGTACATTCGGTAAGGCATTGGTTGACGGTCCGTTGGCTTTGGACGTAGCAATCGATCCGGAAACTGTTAAGACTAAGAAACTCGTGAGCAGCGTTGCTGGCGATGCTGACTGTCTGGTATTCCCGAACCTCGAAAGCGGTAACGTATTCTTCAAGGCTTGTACTAAGTTTGCTAAGGCAGAATTGGCTGCAATGATCGTAGGTGCAAAGGCTCCGTGTGTATTGACTTCTCGCGGCGACTCTGAAGAATCTAAACTCTACTCTATCGCATTGGCAGTTTTGTCTGCAAAATAATTGAAAACTATGGAATATATAATTTTAGCTATAAACCCGGGTTCAACTTCTACGAAGATTGCAATCTACAAGAACGAAGCTCCGTTGTTCGTTAAGACTTTGCGTCACTCGTCTGAAGAAATTGGCCGCTATGCTAAGGTGAGCGACCAATTCCAATTCCGCAAAGATCTCATCGTTAAGGCTGTTGAAGAAGAGGGCGTTAAGATGTCGGATATCAACGCAATCGTAGGTCGCGGTGGTTTGGTTAAACCTATCGAATCGGGTGTGTACGAAGTGAACGAAGCTCTGAAGAACGATTTGATTAATCCTCCGATGGGCGAACACGCTTCAAACTTGGGTGGTCTTATCGCAGCAGATATCGCTAAGGATATCCCTGGTGCAAGAGCATTCATCGCTGACCCTGTCGTTGTTGATGAAATGGAAGATGTTGCTCGTATGACAGGTCTGCCTGAGCTGCCGAGAGTTTCTATTTTCCACGCACTGAACCAAAAGGCTATCGGTAGAGCGTATGCTAAAAGCGTAGGCAAAAAATACGAAGAACTGAATCTCGTTATTGCTCACTTGGGTGGCGGTATCTCAATCGGTGCGCACCGTCTGGGTAGAGTGGTAGACGTAAACAATGCGTTGGACGGTGAAGGTCCATTCTCACCGGAACGTGCTGGTTCGCTGCCTGTAGGTGCATTGGTAAAGATGTGTTTCTCTGGTAAATATACTTTGGCTGAGGTTAAGAAGATGATTAACGGCAAGGGCGGTATGGTAGCACACGTTGGTACCAACAGCTCAAAGGACATCTCTGACCGTGCAGCAGCAGGTGATGCACAATGCGCAGCACTGAACGATGCTCTGATTTACAACATCGCAAAGATGATTGGCTCGATGTCAGTAGTTCTTCGTGGTCAGGTTGATGCAATCCTGATTACAGGTGGTATCGCATACGACAAGTACATTTGCGCTGAAATCGAAAAGATGGTAAGCACAATTGCTCCGGTTAAGGTTTATCCGGGCGAAGACGAAATGGGTGCATTGGCTGAAAACGGCTTGAACGTATTGACCGGCGAAGTTGCTCCGAAAGAGTACAAATAGCAGACTATACTATACATAGAGTGTGGATTGCGTAATTCGCGCTCGAAGGGTTACGGCGACCGAATTCCTGAGTGGAGTTCGGTCGCTCTTTTTATGGGTTAATGTGTTGAAAAATAAATAAATATAAAATATGATTTTGTATTTCCAAATATATTACCTTTGCGTCTAACCCAAA
>JAZOQL010000184.1:0-2726 GCA_045656065.1 Rikenellaceae bacterium
CGATGTTGTTTGCTACGATTGTGTCGTTTTCATTCCAACGACGATTCGGTTCGCTGACAATGCCTCTGTTTGTGGCTCTGATTCTGAGTTATATGCTCAAGGACCGAATCAAAGAGCTGATGCGTTTCTATTTTGCTCACCGTCTGGGACAGAAATATTTTGACAACAAGACAATACTCTCAATTAAGAACCAGACAATAGGCAGCGTGCGCGAAGGTTTTGACTTTATCGGCGAGAAACAGATGCCCACTGAGGTGAGAGATATTCGCGGTCGGACTCACCTTGTCGAGGCGCAAAAC
Organism: Rikenellaceae bacterium; assembly: GCA_045656065.1. Lineage (GTDB taxonomy): Bacteria > Bacteroidota > Bacteroidia > Bacteroidales > Rikenellaceae > CAJGBR01. The sequence continues at coordinate 300 of JAZOQL010000184.1, forward strand.
CGAATCTGGAACGAAAAGATAATACTCTATCGAAAGACGATAACCATTGACAGCGAGCAGTTGGCTCTCAATACCCCATACCGAGTCGAGGGATTGAATGATATCATCAGGCTCAATCTGTTGTCATTTACGCGTCAGATGGATAATCCAGATGTCTGGCTCAGAGTGGTGACCGGCGAGGAGCAACTCACAGGAGTGTCGGCTCGCAAGATGTACTATATCAACATTGTAATGCAGTTTAAATGGGAAAATCAGGTCGACTATAAACGCTTCCGAGTGGCCATCAATCGCGACGGTATCTTTGATATTAAAGAGGTAAAATAGGGCGAAAAATTGTTATTCTCGATAAAAAAGTGTAATTTCGCAACTCTAAGACAAGTAGAACTAAATTTAAAATATTATGAAGAAAATCTTATTCAGCGCAGCCTTGGTGCTGGCTTGTTCGATGAGCTTGTCGGCTCAGGAGAAAAACGGCGGTATCAGTGAGCAGATGCTTACACAAATCCGCAAGGGTTATACTGCAACACCCGAACAAAAGGCAGTTAAAAATGCTTTGGCAGTAAATCCAATTTCAGAATTGGTACAAAATGCCGATAACGCAGCTATGTGTGATACACACTTCTCTCACCGAGTTGTGACAAAGGGTATTACCAATCAGTTGAAATCTGGTCGTTGCTGGCTGTTCACAGGTCTTAATGTTCTGAGAGCAAAGATGATTTCAAAACACAACCTTCCGGAATTTGAATTCTCACAAAATTACTGTTCGTTCTACGACCAGCTGGAAAAATCAAACCTCTTCCTTCAGGCTATTATCGACACTAAGAAATTGCCGTTGGACGACCGTCAGGTTGAGTGGTTGTTGAAGAACCCCATTGGTGATGGTGGTCAGTTTACTGGTGTTTCTAACCTGATTATGAAGTATGGTGTTGTTCCGAAATCGGTTATGCCTGAAACATTCCAGAGCGACAATACCAGCGGAATGGCTAACATTTTGAAACTCAAATTGCGTCAATATGCGCTCGAATTGCGCGAGATGAAGGATAACAAAGTTGCTGAACGCAAGACTGAAATGCTGACAGAAATTTACCGCATTTTGGTTGAGTGTCTTGGTGTTCCTCCGACCGAATTTGAATGGACTATGCGCGATAAAGATGGTAACGTGACTACCAAGAAGTACACTCCGAAGAGTTTCTATAACGAGTTCATTGGCGAAGACCTCGAAAAGAACTATGTTATGATTATGAACGACCCGACTCGCGAATATGGCAAGGTTTATGAAATCGACTACGACCGCCACGTTTACGATGGTGAAAACTGGTTGTATGTTAACCTGCCAATCGAACGAGTTAAGGAGATTGCCATTGCCTCAATCAAGAACAATACTGCAATGTATTTCTCTTGCGACGTAGCTAAGTTCCTCAACAGCAAGAAGGGTACTATGGATTTGAAGAATTTTGATTATGAATCATTGTTCGCAACCGACTTCCCGATGGACAAGAAACAACGTATCCAAACATTTGCCAGCGGTTCGTCTCACGCTATGACTCTGATTGCAGTAGACATCGACAAAGATGGTAAACCTACTAAATGGATGGTTGAAAACAGTTGGGGTCCAGAGGCTGGTTACAGAGGCTGTCTGATTATGACTGATGAATGGTTTGAAGAGTATATGTTCCGTGTAGTTGCTGAAAAACAATATGTTCCGGCAGTCGTGCTCAAGATGCTCGAACAGAAACCTATCAAACTTCCGGCTTGGGACCCGATGTTCCAACCTGAAGAGTAAGGTTTATTCGAAACTAATGTTAAAGAACACCCTCGTCAGATTTGTGTGCGGGGGTGTTTTTTTAATTCATAACTATTATGAGTGAAAAAATTCTGATTAATACCGATGTGGATTTGCCGATACAGGCGTGGGTATGTGCACTTGGAAATGACAGAGGAGAACTTGTCATAGATTATACTTATGAAGATGATGAAGAGTCGAGTAGTGATTTCAGGCGCGCAGCAATCGTAGACCGAGAGGATACGCTTGAGATGGCTAAATATTATGGCGTGCAGGTTGAACAATTGCCGCAACTGCTTTATGATGAGTGTGGTGTGGCGTATGATAGTGTGCCATCAGATGTTGAACGCGTATTTCAAGATGTGTTGAATTTTATTCTCGAATCTGGCGTGAGATACAAATTTAGAGATATTTTTTAATATGGATAAAGAACCCCGCCTTCTCAGGCGGGGTTCTTTTCGAATGTCGTCAGATTAGCAGCATTCGCCGTTAGCGCGAGATTCGCAACCGCAATCGTCGCAACCACACGAGCCACCTTCTCCGCAGCCACCGCCGCAACCGCAGTCGCAACCACCGCCGCCCATCATTCTGTTCAGACGGTCGATATCTTCTGCAGTAACTTCACGAACGTTTTGAACTTCACC
>JAZOQL010000185.1:0-6793 GCA_045656065.1 Rikenellaceae bacterium
CGGGCGGTTTTACATTTAGTAGTAAAAGCTATTTGATTTTTCCTAACCTAAAATCTCTTAAAGTACCTCCAGAGAGTGCATCTGCAAACTTGTTCCTTTCTTTTCCTGCGGGCAGTTTATCGTAAATAGCCTTTATACTATCGTATTTTTCAGGCTCTACAACAATTACTCGCCACCCAAATTCTTGCGTGGAAATTTTGCCTGTTTGATCTTTAGTATCTATCTGATCCTTTACCCACATTGTCTTTTTAGGACAAATCGTTGTTACAAAAACTCCATTTCGGATATCTTTAGGTGTTGTTGTACCCCCTCCTTCAACGGCAATTCGAACAACTCTATCGGCCTTGAATACGTATCTTATTCTAACAGAATCACCTCGTGGTATAATAAGGCGTTCTATTTTAGTTCTATATATTTGATCTTGAAGCAACTTGAAGTTTTCAAATGTTTCATCTTTAGTTTCTTTTAGGATTTGTTCATATTGTTTATTGAGTTTGGCAATTTCTGCTGGAGTTGGTTTTCTGCTCGTACGCCTCAATTGGGCTGAAGCGGAACCACAAAACAATACGGCAAATAAAACGCTAATTAACAATGTTTTCATAATTTCATATTTTTATAAATTAACACTTCAAATATAACACAAAACATTCTATTTTCCAAACTTTTATCAATAAATTCTCCGAAAATTTTCCGAATCTGCGCTACAATGTATTGTGAGCAGGCTTGTGGAAAAATATTGTCGCAAACTAATGAAAAAAAATGTTCCTAGCAAACTAAGTGAAAAAATGCCCGCCGAGGGTGGCGGGCAAATGTATTAGTCACCGAAACTGATTCCGCAACTTCGAGCTGCGTGGACAATCTCGCTGTCAGGCTCCACGAACTTGGTGTGACCTATCGCCTCGGAGAGCGGTACCGAAACTATCTCCGACTGCTTGAACGATACCATCTGACCGAACTGACCCGCCTTGACCAACTCGAACGCCTTGACTCCAAAACGCGTAGCCAAGATGCGGTCGTATGCTACGGGCACTCCACCGCGCTGCAAGTGTCCCAATACGGTCTCGCGAATGTCGCCCTCGAATCCGGCCTCCTTCAATTGGCGACTCAACTCAAAGGCTATGCCACCCATTCGCACATTGCTGTACCCAACCTCATCGGCAGCCTCGGCCACAATCTGACCATCTTTTGCCTGCGCACCTTCGGCTACGACTATGATGGCATATCCGCGGCCACGATTGTATTTCGAATTCAACTTCTCAACAATCTTGTTTACATCATACGGAATTTCCGGAATAAGACAAACGTCGGCTCCGCCCGCCAGAGCAGCCTCGAGCGCAATCCAGCCCGTGTTGCGACCCATTACCTCCATAATGAAGGTGCGGTTGTGCGATGCTGCCGTAGTCACCAGCTTGTCAATGGCCTCGGTAGCAATCTGAACCGCAGTCCTGAAACCGAAGGTCAAATCCGTAGCCGACAAGTCATTGTCAATAGTTTTGGGCACTCCGACAATGTCCAGCCCCTTTTCGTAGAGTTGGTGCGAGATACGCTGCGAGCCGTCGCCACCGATGCAGATTACGGCATCTACGCCCATAAGACGTAGCTTGCGAATCATCTCGTCCGAGCGGTCGACATACTCCCACTCGCCCGTATGCTTGTTGAACAGCGGCCACGCAAAGGGACCTCCCTTGTTGGTAGTCTCGATGATGGTTCCGCCCAGATTGTGAATATCCTTAACGGTATTTTCTGTCAATATTTTCACTTCGGTAGGCTCCCAAAGAATGCCGTTGTATGCCTGAATACTGCCAAGCACCTCCCAATCCTGTTCCATTGCAGCACGTTTGACCACGCCTCTGATTACAGCATTGAGCCCCGGACAGTCGCCTCCGCTTGTTGCGAGCAATACACGTTTCATCATATCTCTATTTATATTTTAAGTAGTTAGTTTTTCTCTCTCAATAGGTGGTTGAATCTTTCAAGTTTACCGAGGTGTATGGTGTATGACCTGATGTTTGGTGGCAATTTCTCATCCCACATTCCGTATACTATGATTGATAACCTGTTTTTAGCCAATATGTTGATTGTTGGTGTTTCAATCGAGGTGCGGTTTTTTGCTTCGTTTTGTTGTTGCACCTCCACGCTCGGCAGGTCGGCGAGTCGTACTCTGACGCTCGACTTTCCGCCGTGTTCCAAATCGGCCATTGTCCCCGACCACAACATCAAATCGCCACGAGTGGGATTATTCTGCCCTTTGTTGCCATACGTGTCCCGATAGACTATGTACATTTTGTTTGCGAGCGTCGCAATGCTGTATCTGTCGCCTTGAATAAAACTTGGCAACTCAACAGGATAGCTCCACGTCTTTCCCTCGTCTGTGCTGACCGAGATGACTCCCGTTTGATGTTTCTGTTCGTTTGCCAGCACGACCAAATATTTCTTGTTTCGGTGCGTAAGCCGAGCAATACACGCATTCTCAATGGAATAAATATTGTGTTTTATTGCTATTTCGGGGTATGTCCACGTCAGTCCGCCATCTTGCGAGTAGCTTTTGTATATCACCTGACGGCCGTTTTGGGGGTGTTTGCCGCTGTTCAGTAGCGCCATAAATACACCATCATTCAGTTTTATCATACTCGTAACAATCATATCCGACGACTCGATTACGTTGAAAGTCTTGAGCCACTGCTCGCCGTTGTCGGGCGAGATGGCTGCCTTGATAGGATAACCCTCAAAGAACAGAATCAGGTTATTTCGGTTAGCCAACCGCGAGAGTCTGCGCTCCTTGCGGTACTCCTTTGGCAGCAACGTGCGACCTGTGAGCGTGAACATCGAGATGTGCTTTATCGGATTACCTATCAACAGATTATCGCTTAAAGGGTTATTCCAGCTCTGTCCGCCGTCCGAGGATTTTCTTAGGGTAATCTGTCTGGAGTTGTGTTTCGTATAGGCCAGCAGCAGATTCTCGCCTCGGGTTGAGAGTCTGACTGCGGTTGTATGCAGTCGGGTCGACGTCGGTGCATATTCGATAATATTGACTATCGACTTGTCAATGGAGACATCTAATGTCGGGATAGGCAGATTGGTTGTCTGCAGATGTCGGGCGATGTGTTGCCCTTGAACAATGCAACACGTCGCAGCCAGAACCATCGACAATAAGTATTTTAACCTAACATTACTCATTTGTTTAAATATCTGTATGACAAAATTATCAGCACAATAAACACAACAATCAGTATATAAGGGAATACCTCTCGTTGGGCAGAATATGTTTCAGCCTTCACTCTGAAATCACCCTTAAGAGTCGAGAAATCGGGCAGGTTGTTGATGCTCCACTTTGCGACGATTGTTCCCTCGTCGAGCAGCATTACGCCCGAGGTGGAGCGCAACAGTGTCTTGAGCATCGTGGCATCGGCTCGGACTACATCTATTCCCGACGGAATGCGAGATTCCACTTCGGGGTGGCTGGTCAGCAGAATGTAGTTCAGCTCTGTCTTTGTGGCAAATTCCCGAGTCTCGTAGACCTTGTTCAGCACCTTGTCGCTAACCGACTCTGGGTCGCGAACAACAAATATCATCAGTTTTTTCAGTTGCATTAGCGAGTCGGTCAGGTCGCCAGCAGCTCCGAAAAGTTTGAAGTTTTCGATTGCCGGTCTGAACCCCTTTTGCACAAGAATAGTCTTTGTTTCTACGAATTCCCACCGTGAGTCGTTCCACCAGGTGGTGTCCTTCTCGCTGAAAATGTGCACCTTGCCCGTAGCTTTATCTCTGTAATGCAACTCTGTTGTATATCTGTCCGGCTCGGCATCTTCGGGCACAGCCATTGCCTCGGGGATATTCACTCCCGCCCGAAACGGAGTGGTCTCAATCAGCGGCAGATTGCGATAACTGAACACCGTTGCCCAGGCCACAAGGCTCGAAAACAGCACGACGGCAGCTGCTGATTTTACCTGCGTTTTGTTTTCGTTGCGCCTATTGGCTAACCAAACAATCAACGCAAATAGCAGTAGAATCACATTCTTGACAAATGTCTGGTTATTGGACATTTTGACCACATCGCCAAAGCAACCGCAATCGGATACGGGATTGGTCAGCGCAATTATCAGAGTCAGAATCGTGAACAGGGTCATCAAGCCGAGTGTAGCCTTTGATGCTGCTCGAACTGCAACTCGGAACAACAGCAATGCTCCCAATACAAATTCGATGATAATCAGTCCAAACGCCATCGCTATGGCAGTCACCGAGAGAAAATCCATACCGAACGCGGACATATACTCGCCGATTTTGAGCTGAGTTCCCACCGGGTCAATGGCTTTTGTCAGACTCGAAAACATAAGGAGTCCGGCAACAATCAGCTGCAACCAATGGGCAATATGTCTGAGTATGGATTTCATATAAAAATCACTCCTAAAGCAGATGTTTTATTTGTAGTTCTATTTTTTCAAATATCGACTCTGGGTCGAGCATATCGCCCTCACTGTTAGAGCAATCCACAATTGTGAGCAACTCTCGCTGAGACTGCTCGATGTAGACTTCGCGGACACGCTCTTGCAATGTCAGCGACGCCTCGTGAATATCAGCAGCACCCTTCAGGTAGTCGCGGTCATCACCCTGACGCTGTGAGGTCAGCTTGTCTTTGGTGAACTTGAACGGCACGTCCAAAAAGAGATTCAGGTCGGGTTTTGGAATCGAGTTGTAATCGAATTCCAAATCTAAAATCCATTTAGCCAATTCGTTGCGCTTTTCCGAGCACTCAATCTTTGCACACTGATAGGCGATATTCGAACACACATAGCGGTCGGCAATAACATATCTACCCTCGTTGAGCCACCCATTAATCATCACAGCGGCATCTTTTCTGTCTCCGGCATAGAGCAGCGCTACGAGATATGGGTCCACCTCCGCAGCCGAGCCGAATTCACCTCTCAAAAAACGTGCAATAAGCTCACCAAAAAAGGGCGAATCAAATCTTGGGAAATGCAACATCTCGACCTGCTTGCCCGACGCCTCGAGCAACTCTTTTATCTTTCTAATCTGGGTGCTTTTACCCGCACCATCAAGACCTTCTAATACTATAAACGGCATATTTAAAATCAATTTACCCCCAAATGTAGTCATTATTTTTCAAAACACCATACTTATTAATTATAATTTGTGGTATATGAATTGATATTTAGGGGTAAAATCACTATCTTTGCGAACTATATTAATGTGATTGTATGGAAGAACAAGATGCTATAATAGGAGAAGTAACGGGTGGAGAGTACAAGTACGGCTTCGTTACAGACATCGAAACGGAGACAGTCCCCAAAGGGCTGAACGAGGATATTGTGCGAATGATTTCCGAACGTAAGGGCGAGCCCGAATGGATGACCGAATACCGACTCGAAGCATTTAGACATTGGCAGACTCTGGAGATGCCTGATTGGGCACACCTGAATATACCTCCAATTGATTATCAGGATATTATATATTATGCTGCGCCAAAGCCCCGCAAAACACTGAACAGTATGGACGAGGTAGACCCGCAACTGAGAGATACGTTCAACAAGCTCGGCATTCCACTCGAGGAGCAAATGGCTTTGTCGGGTGTTGCTGTCGATGCTGTTATGGACTCGGTTTCGGTCAAGACTACATTTAAGGAGACTCTTGCCGAAAAGGGTATAATCTTCTGCTCGTTCTCTGAAGCGCTGAAGGACTACCCCGAGCTGGTGAAAAAATATATGGGTATGGCTGTTCCATATACCGATAATTTCTTCGCAGCGCTCAATGCGGCAGTCTTTTCAGACGGGTCATTCTGCTATGTACCCAAAGGAGTGCGCTGCCCGATGGAACTCTCGACATATTTCCGAATCAACGCTTCGGGCACGGGTCAGTTCGAGCGTACGCTGCTCGTAGCAGACGAGGGTGCGTATGTAAGTTACCTTGAGGGCTGTACAGCTCCGCAGCGCGACGAGAACCAGCTGCACGCAGCCGTTGTCGAAATCATCGCAATGAAAGATGCCGAAGTGAAATACTCGACCGTGCAGAATTGGTATCCGGGTGATAAGGAGGGTCGCGGCGGTATCTACAACTTCGTGACCAAAAGGGGTGTCTGTCGAGGCGAGAATTCGAAGATTTCGTGGACTCAGGTTGAGACGGGTTCGGCCATTACGTGGAAATATCCGAGTTGCGTATTGGTGGGCGATAATAGCGTAGGCGAGTTCTACTCCGTAGCCCTGACAAACAACTACCAACAGGCAGATACAGGTACAAAGATGATTCACATCGGCAGGAATACCCGTTCGAGAATTGTATCAAAAGGTATTTCGGCAGGGTTCAGCCAGAATAGCTATCGCGGTTTGGTCAAGGTTGCGGCAAAGGCCGAGGGCGCAAAAAATTTCTCGCAGTGTGACTCGCTGCTGATTGGCGACAAGTGCGGAGCCCACACATTCCCCTACATCGAGGTGAACAACAAGAGTGCGAATGTCGAACACGAGGCTACAACATCGAAGATTGGCGACGACCAATTGTTCTACTGCAACCAGCGAGGAATCTCGACCGAAGATGCCGTAGGACTGATTGTGAACGGATATGCCAAAGAGGTGCTCAACAAGTTGCCGATGGAGTTCGCAATCGAAGCACAAAAGTTATTATCTATCAGCCTTGAAGGCAGCGTAGGATAGAGTATTTGATTTCAGAAAATAAAAAAAAGAAAAAGATATGCTTGAGATAAAAGATTTACACGCCGGAATCGAAGGTAAAGAGATATTACGCGGCATAAACCTGACAGTTAAAGCAGGTGAAGTTCACGCAATTA
>JAZOQL010000186.1:0-6900 GCA_045656065.1 Rikenellaceae bacterium
GCCTGCGAATTTTGGGTCGCTCAGCAGATTGCCGGCATTGAACGACACGTTGAGCTTGTTTCCAGCCAGAGCGAGCGACAGATTCTTCAAATCAACATTAATGTTATCTATGCTTCCGCCCGGAGTCGTAACAGATGCCAGAATGTTTATGTTGTCAACTTTTGCAGGCAATGAGGCGTATCCGAAAGCTCCGTCAACGACCTTCAGGCTCATATCAAATGCGGGTGTTAAGTCGCCCTTATACTGACCGCGAATCCACGCCTCGAACAGCAACTGGCCCGATGCAGTCAAATCCTTGAAGTCCTTTGTGTAGAATGCCGGCACCAGCGACAAAATGTCTTTGAATTGCACCTTTGAGGTATTTGCCTTCAGGTCCATATCGATGCTTTGGTCTGCGTTGAGTTGAGCCCAACCATCTACGCCTAACTCGATTGAGTTAATGCTCAGTGTATTGTCTTTCAGTTCGAAACGGCTGTTTGCCAAGTCGGCATCAACTTCGGCATCGAGTTTTACGGCTACATCTTTCAACATATTTATGTTGCCCGATGTGAAGTTCACTGCACCAAGTGAGAGCAGAAGATTGAGTGATGTTCTGTCGGCAGACAAGTCGCCGCTGAGTCGCAAATTGAGCTTATCAACCGAGGCTGCCATCTTTGACGAGTCGTCAACGTAACTCAACTGACCATCAACAATTTTGACCTCTTTGACCTGAAGTTTGAACGCCGTGCTGCCGCCATCTTCAGGCTGAGCAGAGGTCTCTTCTGTAGCCTCTTCTGTGGGCATTACGTTCCAATTCACTGCTCCGTCATCCAATTTGCGAGCATTGAGCATAGGCTCGTCGACAATCAGACGAGTCAGTTCATAGCCCTTGCTGCTGAACAGCGATGCGAGATTCACAACGAGTTCGATTTTGTCGATGCTGGCCAGCGTGTCACCTTCGAATTTGTCGATGCCTATGACCGTCAGTCCCGAAAGTGAAATAGATGCGTGCGGGAAGTGGCGCAGCAAACTTATTCCGAGATTTTCGAAATCAACCTTAGCCAACAACATTTTGTTAGCCTCGGTTTTGACAACTTCATTGACTTTCGACCTGAATGCCAATGGTATAACTTCCAATAAAACAATCAACGAAACAATTGCGATTGTCGTGATTTTTAGAATTTTTTTCATATTATTCGAGATTTTTCTATTACAAAGGTAAGCAATAAAATAGAATGATTGATTAAATAGAAGTGTAAAAGTTGGCTGATTGAGGAAAAAAAAGTAATTTTGCGAAAATTTGAAAATCAATGGCATTACAATGTGGAATAGTCGGGCTGCCCAATGTCGGCAAGTCGACACTTTTTAACTGTCTGTCAAACGCAAAGGCGCAGGCAGCAAATTTTCCTTTCTGTACAATCGAACCAAACGTGGGGGTAATCACCGTTCCAGATGAGCGACTCACTGCGCTGGCCGAGATTGATAACCCTAAGAAGGTGATACCCACTACGATAGAGATTGTGGATATTGCGGGGCTCGTTAAAGGTGCATCTAAGGGCGAAGGCTTAGGCAATAAATTTCTTGCCAATATTCGCGAAACAGATGCTATTATTCACGTTCTGAGATGTTTCGAAAATGAAAACATCACACACGTTGATGGCTCGATAGACCCTGTGAGGGATAAGGAGATTATTGATACCGAGTTGCAACTCAAAGACCTCGAAACAATCGATAGCCGTATCGCTAAGGTGCAGAAACAGGCTCAAACAGGCGAGAAGACTGCAAAGCGTCAGTACGAAATTTTCAAGCAGTATAAAGAGGCGCTCGAACAGGGACTCTCGGCTCGTACGGTGAAACTCGACAAAGAGGACAAAAAAATCGTAGCAGACCTCAATCTGCTGACCAACAAACCGATTCTCTATGTTTGTAACGTAGATGAAAACTCGGCATTGAGCGGAAATGCTTATGTAGAGGCAGTGCGTAAGGCTACGGAAAACGAAGAGGCTGAGATTCTGATTGTAGCGGCTGCGACCGAGGCTGATATCGCAGAACTCGAAACTTACGAAGAACGCCAGATGTTCCTCGAGGAGATTGGTCTGAAGGAGTCGGGTGTGAATCGTCTGATTAAGGCTGCGTATAAGTTGCTGCAACTTGAAACATATTTTACTACGGGACCCGACGAAACTCGTGCGTGGACTTACAGCAAAGGTACTAAGGCACCTCAGGCTGCGGGTATTATCCACACCGACTTCGAACGCGGTTTTATTCGTGCCGAAGTTATCAAGTATGCTGACTACGTTGAGTTGCGCTCAGAGTCTGCGTGCCGTACTGCGGGTAAAATCGGAATCGAAGGTAAAGAGTATGTCGTGCAAGATGGAGACATAATGCACTTCTTGTTTAACGTTTAAGATTTAAGAAAAAGATATGGATAGAAGAGTAAGAGTTCGTTTTGCGCCGAGTCCTACGGGACCGTTGCATATGGGTGGCGTCAGAACTGCACTTTATAACTATTTGTTCGCCAAGAAGAATGGTGGTGATTTTGTGCTCAGAATTGAGGATACCGACTCACAGCGCTTTGTGCCCGGAGCCGAAGAGTATATCATCGAATCGCTGAAGTGGTGCGGTATGAAATTCGATGAGGGTGTGCAGGAGGGTGGTCCTCACGCTCCGTATCGTCAGAGCGAACGTAAGGAGATATATCTTCAATATGCGCTGCAACTCGTAGCCTCAGGTCACGCTTACTACGCATTCGACAGCGCTGAAGAACTTGATAAGATTCGTGCTGATTATGAGGCTCAGGGTAAGACATTTGCCTATAATTATCAGGTGAGAGAGTCGTTGCAGACTTCACTCAATCTCGATTCTGAGACAGTTCAGGAACGAATCAAAAATAACCACAATTGGGTAATCCGTTTCAAGATGCCCGTAGACCGTGTGGTCAAGATGCACGACCTGATTCGCGGTGATGTGGAGGTAAATACTTCAACATTAGACGATAAGGTGCTTTATAAGTCAGCTGATAGTCTGCCTACATATCACTTGGCAAATATCGTGGACGACCACTTGATGGAGATTTCACACGTAATTCGTGGTGAGGAGTGGTTGCCGTCGTTGCCGTTGCACTATCTGCTTTATGAAGCAATGGGCTGGAGCGACTCACAACCCGAATTCGCACACTTGCCGTTGTTGCTCAAGCCGACGGGTAAGGGTAAACTGAGCAAACGTGATGGCGACAAGATGGGATTCCCCGTATTCCCGTTGGAATGGCACGCACCCGATGGCGAGACTGCGCACGGTTATCGTGAAGATGGCTATTTCGCAGAGGCATTCGTAAATATGTTGGCACTGCTGGGTTGGAACCCGGGTGACGATCGCGAAATACTCTCAATGGAGGAGTTGATTGAGGCATTCTCGCTGGAGCACTGCGGTAAGTCTGGATCGAGATTTGACCCGGAAAAGGCTCGCTGGTTTAATGCACAATACCTTAAAACTAAGAGTGATGCAGAGTTGGCAGCGCTCTATCAACCTATTCTCGAACAACACGGCGTTGTTGCAGAAATGAACAAGGTGGAAAAAGTTTGTGGATTGATTAAGGAGCGTGCTACGTTTGTGAGCGACTTCTGGGGTCTGTCAGACTACTTCTTCGTAGCGCCTGCGGAGTTTGAAGAAAAGGCAGTTGCAAAGTTCTGGAAGGGCGAAAATCCTAATAGATTGAAGGCTCTGAGAGAGGTTATTGCATCGGTCGATGAGTTCCGTGCAGAGGTGCTCGAGCACGCAATTCACAGTTGGATTGAGCAGAATGAGTTGCCGATGGGACAGGTGATGAATACATTCCGTCTTGCCGTAGTTGGTCGCAGTATGGGACCGAGTATGATGGAAATTGCCGAATTCATCGGTCGTGAGGAGACAATTCGTAGAATAGACTCAGCGCTCGACAAACTCGGCAATCCGGCTCAGGCTTAGTGAGTTATACTAAACCGGAACCATCTTATATAGCTTATCGCCGCGACGAATCAGTTGCGGCGATTTTATTGAGCATATCATACCTTGAGATACCTTTTCGACGGGCTGACCAGCACCGTTTCTTATCTCAATGCCCTTCAGTTCGACTACGCCCGTAGTCTCGCCGATAATCATCATATCGTCAGTTGCGCTGAGTTCCGCAGCCTCGATAAGTATCTCAACTACAGATATTTTCTGGAAGAAGTTAGTAACCTTACCGACATACACCTTGCGATGTGTAGCAGCCGAGCCGTAGAGTGAGCTCCACTCACCAGCAGACGCTCCCATATAATATCCCTGCCAGAATCCGCGGTTGAACACCGTAGCGAGTTGCTCCTTCCACTGAACTGCTTGTTCGGTAGAGTAGGTGCCGTCGCAGACTGCGCGTACAGCCTGGTCATAGCTTTCAATCACTCGCTTGACATATTCCGGTCCGCGAGCTCGACCCTCAATCTTCAACACTCTGACACCAGCTCCGATGAATTTGTCCAAGAAATCAATGGTGCAGAGGTCTTTGGGCGACATAATGTATTGATTGTCAATGAGTAGCTCTTTGCCGGTTTCGCGGTCGCGCACCTCGTACGAACGGCGACAAACCTGACGACACTCGCCACGGTTAGCCGATCTCCACGCATCGTGCAGACTCAGATAACACTTGCCAGAGACCGCCATACACAGCGCTCCGTGAGCAAACATTTCGATTTTGACCAATTCGCCTTTTGGTCCTTTAATTTGCTGTTCTTCAATTTGTTTCGCGATTCGAGCAGTCTGTTCGATTTTCAGTTCTCGAGCCAATACCACAACGTCTGCAAACTGTGCATAGAATTTCAGAGTCTCGATGTTCGACACGTTCAACTGAGTTGAGATATGCACCTCGATGCCAAGTTGACGAGCATAGAAAATTGCAGCCTGGTCGCTTGCGATGATTGCCGTAACACCCTCTTGTTTAGCACGTTGCAGAATTTCGCGCATCGCTTCCAAGTCCTCGTCATAGAGAATCGTATTGACCGTAAGATAACTCTTGAGTCCATTTTCTCGGCAAATTGCCACGATTTTAGCCAGGTCGTCGAGCGTGAAATTCATCGACGAATGGGCTCGCATATTGAGGCGTTCGACGCCGAAATATACCGAGTCGGCGCCTGCCTGAATTGCTGCGTGCAGTGATTCATAGCTCCCAACAGGAGCCATAATCTCAATATCTTTTCTGTTTATATTCAACATATTACACTATTTTTCTCTGTATCTTAATTTGGCTGCATATTCGGCCAGCTCCTTTTTTCGAGCCTCGTCTAACGAAACTCGGTTCAATGCCTCAATGGCCAAATTGAAATATTTATCCGAAGCCTCTTCTGCTAACTGTCGCACATTCAACTCGTTGTAGAGTTCGGTTACCGACTTGATTTTCAGCTCGTCAGAAATCTTATTATCCTTAATCAGCTCAATCAAACGAGCGCGTTGTTCGGGCGAGGCCTGCTGCATCGCTCCAATCAGCAGAAATGTTTTCTTGCCACAACGAATATCTCCGCCAATGCTTTTGCCAAAGATTTCCGGATTGCCGTAAGTGTCTAATATATCGTCAGTTATCTGGAACAGGAGTCCCAAATTTTCGCCAAATTCGTACATCAATTTTGCATCATTGTCCGAGGCTCCGCCGCAGATTGCGCCCAGTTCGACTGCGCCTGCCAACAGGACTGCGGTCTTTAAGCGAATCATTTCCAGATAGTTATCCAACGCAACCTCGTCACACGATTCGAAATCCATATCAAATTGTTGTCCCTCGCAAACCTCTAAAGCCACCTTTGTGAAGATGGGTAACAACTTGACTATCAACTCGGGAGCCGACTTGCCTAAAATTTCGTAGGCCAAAATTGACATCGCATCGCCCGACAGAATTGCCGTATTATCGTTCCAGCGGCAGTGAACCGTTGGCTGACCGCGTCTGACCGACGAGTTGTCCATAATATCGTCGTGCAGCAGCGTGAAATTGTGGAACACCTCGATGGCCATTGCTGCGTTCAGGGCGCTCTGCCATTGGTCTGAGAATGCCTCGCAGCTGAGCAGCGTGAGCACAGGGCGCATTCGCTTTCCTCCCGACCCAAGTGCATAACGAATTGGTTTATACAGCATTTCAGGAGTACGGTCAATATCGAGAATCTCGATTTGATGTTCGATTATTTTTCTGATTTCTTCGGCGCTATTCATATTCCAAATTATTTGTTATCCGAAGCGCACCATTGCGCGCACGATGATGCAGTTTCATATAGTTTAAGCTCTACCAATTCGATGTTCTGTGACAGTCGGGCAGAAATAGCATCTGCAAAATGTGAAATCATATTCTCGCACGTAGGCTGATAATCAACACATTCAACCTTCTGGTAGTGGTCTTTCATTGCTTGACACAACTCGCGGTTGGCTGGCGTAGCTCGTACGATGAATGCGTGGTCATATCTGCTTATAATAAGCTCATTGACAATGCGTTTCAAATCGCCGAAGTCCATTACCATTCCATATTTTGGCGAGGTTTCATCTTGATTTGGTTCGCCGGCTACGGTTACGAAGAAGTGGTATGAATGTCCGTGAATATGACTGCACGCTCCGTCGTAGTTCTCCAGAGCGTGCGCCATTTCAAATGTAAATTCTTTGGTCAAACGAATCTTTGCCATCAGCGACTAATGATTTTGTTTGGTATAACGATACTGCTGACCATCTTTGAGAATTGTCACCTTAGCAACATCCTCTGATGCCTCTACGTGGCCAATAATCTGTGCATCAACATTAAACGAGCGAGCTATTGACAATATCTCATCTGCGCCCGCCGGGTCAGCATAAATCTCCATTCGGTGACCCATATTGAACACACTATACATCTCTTCCCATTCGGTCTGGCTCTGCTGTTGAATCATCTTGAACAACAGCGGA
>JAZOQL010000187.1:0-2505 GCA_045656065.1 Rikenellaceae bacterium
GAACTCAATCAAGGCTGTCCTAAACGCTATGGGCGGCTACAAGGACGCTACCAAGAACATTTATCTGTCAATCATAAAGGCAAGCGTCAATTTCGGCATTTACAAGGGCTATCTGAAGGCTGAACAGTACCCGTTCCGAAAGTCCTCCTACGAATTGGACAAGATAACGCTGCCGAAAAGCGACAAACGGGATGATTGCTACCTAACTGCTGACGAGATGAACAAGGTGCTGTCCTATTTCGACCAAACCAAGGACTACCGTATCGGAATGTTCCTTTTCTCGTACACAAACGGCGGTATGAATTTGGCTGACCTGCTCGAACTGAAATTTGACGATTTCTACTTCAACGAGGGCGGCTTCCGATACATAAGGAAGAAAACGGCTGCGAAGTCCGACTCCAAGGTCTGTTTTCCATATCACAAGTGGAGCGGGCATATCTTCAAAACGCTCGGAATAGAGCCAAAAAAAGGTCGTTATGTTTTCGAGAAGTTTGCAAATCGCAATTCCGACCGATACAAGAACAAGGTCAATTGCACCACATACATTAACAAAGCGTTGGCTCGAATGTGCAGAGTGCTGCACTTTGCGAAAAAGGTCAGTATGACATACGCGAGGCATTCGTTCTGCACGATATCCAATCGTATGGGTATGCCATACACTATGAGCGAGTACCTTATGGGTCACACACTGAACGGAGTGACATCGCACTATATGGGCGGCTACTCGCTCGAACAGATAAAGCCTTGGTGCGAGCGGCTGCTTGCTTGATATATGACTTATATAAAAAAGCCCTTGCAAATGCAGGGGCTTTTTTGAAAATACACACATCGAAAAAATTATGAAAGCACGGCGTTACCGCGTTTAGTCTTGCAAATCTTGTTTTATGGATTCGATTGCAGCGTTTATGTCAATCTGATTGTCGCTCTCAACTTTGAGTTCCTTGCGCTCGTTCCAACCGTGTGTTTTCAAGAAGAATATCAGAGCGGACATATTTCCCTCTTTCAGTTTCTCGTAGAACTTGCTTTCCACGAACTCAATCTGCTTCTGCATAGCCGCTTTCACCTCTTTGTCAAACGCGGGGTCGGTTTTTCTCCAATTATAGTACACGTTATAACTCAAACCGAGAGCCTGCTGTGTAGCACGGTTGTTCCCGTCCAACTCAATGAGTTTTTCGAGGTACATTGCCTTGGTTATCTCTTTGTTTCTTTCTTTCACGGCTTTAAAGTTATAGATTTATATTATTTATAAAGGCTAAAACAACGGTTTTATCTCACTTAAAGACCTTTTTCTCAATAATTTAGCGTAGTCAGAATAGTACATCCAACGATAGCCGCCTGCTGATTTTTTCTTCCCACGGCAGCATTTAATGATGTGACTGTTGCTAATTCCGAGTTCTCGTTCAACTTCCCTTGCAGCAGACCATTTCTTGATGAATTTGCCATTCAAATACAACTGAACGATTGTAACTGAACGGTTATGTTCAGTACCGAATTTGCCGAGCATCGCAGCGTTATCACTCATATTTTTTCTTGACAGCGGATTATTGCAATTCTCCTTTCTCGTAGCCCACCTCAAATTCCAAACACAGTTGTTCCTACGGTTAGTGTCCACGTGGTCAACCTCTTTCTTGTTCTGCGGATTAGGAATGAAAGTTTCGGATACAAGGCGATGAACCCTTTTAGGAACACCGTCAATATATACAACCGCATATCCACAACTATTAACAATCAACTTACACAACCTTGGCTTTCCATATCCACCCCAATCCAAACACTTAACCCTTCCAAGGTTGCTGACTTGATACCTTGGGTGTTCAACGCCGTCTATAACGACAGTTTTCCAAATTTCTCTGAATTTGTATATCATAATTTCAATTTTATTCTACTACTATATTTATAATAAAAAACGAGAGAAAATGTTTGAAAAAAATAACAGACCCTCCATCGGGCGACAGAGAGTCTGAAACGGTAGAAAAAAATTGAATAACAGTATGATGGGTCGGGATGACCCGAAAGCAAAACACTTTAGGCTTACGCCCACATTAATATATAATAAAAATTTCTAATAAACAATCGAAATGTTCAAAAAAAACCGCCCGTAAAAATACGAAGGAAACGGCGGTTTTTCAATAGAACTGTGGTAAAGTGTTCTTTTTATCCTAATATAATAAAAATTTCTGAAACCGCGCACAGTTCACCTATTTTTTTCTCGGCAAAGATTCATAACACAGAATCCGAACATACATAGAATAATCCAACCGTTCATATCACAGCCCCCTCTCTTTAAGCATACCCTCAAGGTCGCTTCCTACCCTTACGATATCGATAATCTTGCCGTCAAACAGTCCAACGTAGTCAACGCCCGCGTTCTCGTACAATTTGTTACACGCTAACACAAGTCTCGCGAGCAAAGCAATGAAATTGTCTGACAAGGGCTGCGGCTTCATATAAATCACAAAGCCTCCATCGAAACACACCGTCAGCCTGCCATCGCTTATGTCAAGC
>JAZOQL010000188.1:0-3263 GCA_045656065.1 Rikenellaceae bacterium
GAAGATATAGACCAAACTTATGAAGGGAAAAACAAGGAAATTATGAAAGACCTTGAAAAAGACGGTTGGGCTATGACTCCTTTTGCAGATAGAGCAAACTATTTCAAAGAGCAGGGTTATGATGTTGAAAACAAAGGGGGAGTTTATATGATAAAGCCAAAGTCAAATGATAAACTTGACTACGAAGTAGTCAACGACAAATCCATTGACGCAATCAAAGACAACTTCACACCTCCGGGTGCAAAAAAAATGAAAAGAAAAATCAGAGCAAGCGACAATCCAGATTGGGTTTGGGATAACGAAGATGTAGCCAAGAGATTTATGGCAACCCCAAATCTTTTCAGTAATTACTCAGAAGATATGAGTGAAGAAGATAAAGCAAAACTTAAAAAGGCTTATCAAAATTATAAAAAATCAAACATTGACGATTTAATGAAATCTAAAGAGTTTGAAGATTGGTATTCTTATGTTGACGACAACGAAGATGTAAAACCAAATAATTTTTCTTCTAAAACATTATGGGGTGAAGACGATAGAAACCCATATTCAAAGTTTGACAAACTTCTTGACGAATGGGACAAAGAAGATGTCAAAGAAGAAGTCGACACCAACGACAACGGTGAAATCGAAGTAGACGAAATGGCAGACTTCCAGAAGTCACTTGATGACTATGCGTCTAAAAACAAAAAAGGTCGTGACGATATTCCCGTTACGACAAGGAGATAACTATGGATTTAATGGTAAACCCTGTAATCACAGACTTCCGACAGGATGTCAACGGTGATATTAAGATGCTCAAACTCGGAGCAAAAAAAGAAGATGCTTATGCAAATATCATAGGGCAGGCAGAAGGTGGCGACTTGGACAACAACAAGACTGCGACTATTGATGTATCTACCTATACCGAGCCTGTAGAAATTACACCAACGTCAGGTAAAGACGGAATGAAAAAGGCAACAATTACGCTTTCAAATATTCCTTCTCCTAGTGGTGGAGTAAGTGATTTGTATGCGTGGCGAAATGCTGATACAGGGGGAAAATAACAGAAACTCCGAGCATAGGCGATATATTTTATTTATTAGAGTCGCACGGAAACACAATAACGGAAGAAAGAATAATTAACGTAGACTTAGAGGCAACACCCCCAACAGTAACGACAAGCCTTAAAGCCTATTCAAGATATACAGATTATGACATTTCGTTTTCTTAATAGGAACAACAAACGGAGATATTAGTTTAACATAAAACTAATTATGTCTTATTATTTTTTTATGGGCTATACCCATATTAAAACTACGTTTTTTGTAAATTGACTACCGTATGGTAGTTTTATATCAAACAAATTGTCAGCCCGAAAGGTTGACTACACGCTCCTTGTGGCGAAAATCACAAGGAAGGATACTACAGTGGCACTTAATGTTTCTGATGCTATCAAGGCTATCTTGAAGACTTGGTACAAAGACGGTGTCGAGAACTTGCTTTTCCGCAACTCTCCTGTTGTAAAGAAAATCAAGAAAACTCGTGTAGAAGGTAAAGAGCAGGCTTTCTCTGCACTTTATTCTAGTGGTGGTGCTGTTGGTGCTAACTACACCAAAGCAAAGGCGAGAGCCGCAATTACTTCACGCAACGTTGAGTTTAAGGTAACACCGGGACAGTTGTTCTCTTGTTATTCTATGAACCAGCAGGAAGTACAGGCAAGCCTCTCAAAGAAGGGCGCTTACATGAAAGTTGCCGGGAATAAGATGTTCTCAGCAAATGAAAGTCTGCGGAAGATGTTGGCAGGTGCTTTCTATGGCAACGGACATGGACTTATCGGTTCGGTTACGGTAGGAGCAGAGTCAATTACTTGGACAGCCAACGGTGAGCAGACATTCACAGTACAGGGTTCTTGTGCTATGAAACTTGCCGTAGGTATGGGTGTTGTATTCACAGTAGAAGTAGGAGACGAAAGCGACTCTTTGGGACCAGTAGAAGTTACCGCTATCAACGGCAACTCGGTTACCTTTAAGAACACAACCGCCGCATCTATTTCTCTGTCAGCAGCCACAACATATTATATCTGTTATGAAGGCTCTACAGACACAGGCGACAATCCACTTCTCCCAATGGGACTTGCTGGTTGGTTGCCTTATGTTGGCAAACGTACAGGCGAAGGTTGGACTTCTTACATCGGCACATCATTCTTTGGTGTAAACCGTTCTGTAAACGTAGAGGCTCTCGCAGGAAACTTCTATACTCCTGCTGCAAGTGAAGACCCATACAAGACAGTTGAAGAACTTATCAGACGCTGTCGCCGTTATGGTTCACAGGCTAATATGATTGTTATGAACGATGCAGACTGGAAGACTGTAGCACAGTCAACAAGCCTTACAAACGCATACGTTACCAACTACGGCGACAAGAAGGTTAAGCAGACAAAGGGTACTTCAACTCTCAACTTTGCTTTCTCTACTTCTTGGATTGAAAACGTTTATGACGACCCATATTGTCCTGAAGGATTGTTCTACGTACTTGACCTCGACACAATCGAACTTTGGACATACACAAATGTTGACAAGTTTGAGGATGACGGTGTTGCAGGAAACGAACCGGGCAAACCTGAAATCCCTGATGTTGACGGAGACGAAAAGCACGAAATGGGACTTATCTTCGACGATATTCTCAACGTACAGCCGGGAGCAGGTTCAGACAACGGCCCAGATGTACTCGTAAGCCTTTCAGTTTACGGTTCATTCGTTGTACTCAACCCATCTGTAAACGGTGTTGGTATCTTCTACAATCAGACACCACTCGGTGCGTAGCCGTATAACGTAAAATAACGCAAAGCCACTCTTTTGTAAAAAAGGGTGGTTTTTTTTTATAAAAGTGATATTATAAAGGCGAGGTGGGAATATGGAAATAGGATTGATAGCGACAGGACTCGGACTCATAGGGACTTTAATCGGGTACGGTGTATGGGTAGGTAAAATATCGCAGAGAGTGTCAGACGTTGAGAAGAAACAGACAAAGTTGGAAAATCGTATCGAAGAAAAACTTGATGTCTTGACGGCAAGTATTTATTAAACAAATCTAAAAATTGAAGGTATGCAAAAAGACATACAGTATTTAAGGGAAAAGAACAAATGATAGCATTATTCAAATCACGCAAAAGTGCTATGGTCTTAATAGGACTTGCAATATTAACAGCTCTTTCAATAATCAATGAATATGACGTAACCAAAGAAGTGGTTGCTTTAATAGGTTTATATATCACCGGGAACGTG
>JAZOQL010000189.1:0-3325 GCA_045656065.1 Rikenellaceae bacterium
TGATGTTGCGAGAAAATATCTTCGACCGTCAGCGTGTACTCTCGGGCATCTTGCGTAGCGAACGTTTCCCGAACGACATCTACCCCAAACTCGGACTGATGATTAAAGACGTCAATTCGCTGATTAACCACACCGATTTCAGTTATCAACGTCTTGACTACTTGCAGGATACCACACTCGGTCTTATCAACATCGAGCAAAATAATAT
This sequence comes from Rikenellaceae bacterium, assembly GCA_045656065.1. GTDB lineage: Bacteria > Bacteroidota > Bacteroidia > Bacteroidales > Rikenellaceae > CAJGBR01. The sequence goes on from JAZOQL010000189.1 coordinate 209, forward strand.
CACAAAAATCTTTACCGTAGCATCGGTATTCTTCCTGCCGCCGACGCTGATTGCCAGCATCTACGGTATGAACTTCCGAAATATGCCCGAGCTGCAATGGCAAGGCGGGTACTACATCGCACTGGGACTTATGATTGGAACAATGGCGCTGACCTACGTTCTGTTCAAATGGAAAAAGTGGTTATAACAGCATAACATCAACAAGCCGCTCCCCACTGCGAGGAGCGGCTTTTTTATGCTCATTACTCAAAACACACAACAAAAAAGGCGCCGTTCTCGGAGGAACAGCGCCTTATATATTAAGGTATTATGTATTAGCCCAAGAAGCTCAACAAGATACCAGCAGCAACAGCACTACCGATAACGCCGGCCACGTTCGGACCCATAGCGTGCATCAGCAAGTAGTTGCGAGGATTAGCCTTCAAGCCTTCGTTTTGAGAAACGCGAGCCGCCATCGGAACTGCAGATACACCTGCCGAACCAATCAGCGGGTTAATCTTCTTACCTTCAGGCAAGAATACGTTCATCAACTTGGCCAGCAATACACCACCTGAAGTACCCATTGAGAATGCTACGATACCCAATACCAAGATACCTAAAGTCTTGAAATTCAAGAATGAATCAGCAGTTGCAGTAGCACCGACTGTGATACCCAAGAAGATAACCACAATATTCATCAACTCGTTTTGAACAGTTTTGCTCAGACGGTCAACAACACCGCATTCCTTCATCAAGTTACCCAACATCAGACAGCCAACCAGCGGAGCTGCGCTCGGCAACAACAATGCAATGATTATTGTAATAACCATCGGGAATACAATCTTTTCAGTCTTAGATACTTGACGGAGTTGAGTCATCTTGATTTCGCGTTCTTTCTTGGTAGTCAGAGCGTTCATAATCGGAGGTTGGATAACCGGCACCAATGCCATATAAGAGTATGCAGCAATAGCGATCGGACCCAACAAGTGCGGAGCCAACTTAGCAGTCAGATAGATAGATGTAGGACCGTCAGCACCACCGATGATACCGATAGAACCAGCCTCTGCAGGAGTGAATCCCATTGCATAAGCACCTACGAATGTAGCGAAGATACCCAACTGAGCAGCTGCGCCCAACAAGAAGCTCTTCGGGTTAGCAATCAGCGGACCGAAGTCTGTCATCGCACCTACGCCGATGAAGATCAAACAGGGGTAGATACCCAACTTAACACCAAGGTAGAGGTAGTCGAGCAGACCCGCTGTATTCACAAAGTTATCCCAGTGAACGTGTCCACCCTCGAAGAGTGACGAGTGAAACATTTCAGCACCCGGCAGGTTGGTAAGCAACATACCAAATGCGATTGGCAACAACAACAGCGGCTCGTAGTTTTTGTGAATTGCAAGGTAAAGCAAGAACAGAGAGAGTCCGAGCATTACCAAAGTCTGCCAATTGCCGCCATTGATAATCATAGCAATACCCGTAGAGCTCATAAAGTCTGCAAGACTCTGACCCACGAAATTGCCACCTGAACTTAAAATAGTCATCATAATTAGCCAAGTACGATTAATGTATCACCTTCCATTACGGCAGCACCTTTCTGAGCAGGAATTTCCTTAACAACACCTTCGCGGTCAGCTGTGATATTGTTTTCCATCTTCATTGCTTCGAGCACCATAATTACTTGTCCCATCGAAACCTTATCGCCTACTGCAACGTTAACTGAAAGAACAGTTCCTGGCAGCGGACTTGTGATTGCACCACCACCTACTGCTGGACGTGGTTTGTTCACGATAGGAGCAGCCTCAGCAACCGGAGCCGGTTTTACTGCAGCCAATTGTGGTTTTGCAACAGGTTTAGCAGTACGATTTCCTGCAACTTCGACGTCATACTCTACGCCGTTAACGATTACTCGTGCGTGATTAGATTCTTTATCCAATTTTTCGATTTGCACGTTATATTCGTTTTCGTTTATTTTGAATGTGTAATTTTTCATTGCCTTTATTTTCTGTTACGTTCGGGTATTTGGGTAAAACCGTAAATCTTTGAGTTCCACGGTGAATATACTCGTTTTACTTTTTGGATAGTCAGAATTTCTGATTCCTGGTCGTGCATTACTTCGCTGTAGAGGTGGATTGCCATTGCGATAGCAGCTGCCTCGTCAGAGCCAACCATATGCGGCAACTTAACCTCTTCTACCGGAGTATTTTGTGTTGTAGCAACCTGTTTCTTTTGGTTGCTTGTAAATACTACTCCGAATAGTTTGATTACATAAATCAGAACTACAAGTACGATAAACACGAGTGAAAATCCAATCAAGGTTATCGCCAAGATCTCTGACCAACCTAATGTCATTGCATTCATATCCTACAACTATTACAATGGAATGTTCGAGTGTTTCTTAGCCGGATTAACGAGCTTCTTAGTAGCCAAAGACTGAAGAGCGCGAATGATGCGGAAACGTGTATTTCTCGGTTCGATTACGTCGTCGATATAGCCATATCTTGCTGCAACGTAAGGATTAGAGAATTTATCACGATATTCTGCTTCTTTTTCTGCGATGAGTTTTTGTTTTGCTTCAGGATCTTCAACTGCAGAGATCTCCTTAGCTTGCAAAACTTCAACTGCACCACTTGCACCCATAACTGCGATTTCTGCAGGAGGCCAAGCATAGTTGATGTCACCACGGATGTGCTTAGAGCTCATCACGATGTATGCACCACCGTAAGCCTTACGCAATGTAACCGTAACTTTCGGAACAGTAGCTTCGCAGTATGCGAACAACAACTTAGCACCGTGAACGATTACACCGCCGTACTCTTGACCTGTACCCGGCAAGAAGCCCGGAACGTCAACCAATGTTACGATAGGAATGTTGAACGCGTCGCAGAAACGTACGAAACGAGCTGCCTTACGGCTTGCGTTGATATCCAATACACCTGCCATAAAGTTAGGCTGGTTAGCGATGATACCTACGCTCTGGCCGTTGAAACGTGCAAAGCAAGTGATGATGTTCTTTGCATAAGATGCAGCGCTCTCCAAGTACTCGCCGTTATCAACGATACCACGGATAACCTCGTACATATCGTAGGGCTTGTTAGGATTGTCAGGAATAATCTCGTTCAAAACATCCTCCTTACG
>JAZOQL010000190.1:0-1562 GCA_045656065.1 Rikenellaceae bacterium
TCAGGAGAATGCCTGAGCGTGTGCAATTTCGTGTGCAACAATGCACGAGGATATGGTCTTTTAATGCTGTTCTGTGAGACGCAAAAGCCATATCTGAGAGTCTGAAAAGCCAGTGTTTATGCGGGTTTCGAGCAATTAAGCCAAAAGTCCTGTTTTAGGCTTTAACGGGTTCGAATCCCGTATGCTCCAGAGAAAGAGAGACGTCAACTTTCCAGATATATCTGGGAAAACGGCGTCTCTCATTTTTTGTTCTTGGGTTTCGTGTGCAATTCCGTGTGCAACTTTTCGTAATGGTCGTTCAAAACGGCGGCAAACTCCTTCGATTTATCGGATATTGCACGGCGGTAAATCTGCTTGAAAGTCGTGTCAGTTTTCCATCCGCCGCGTTCCATTATGTATACGTCAGGGATTCCTATGGCGTGTGCGATGGATACGCTGTATGCGCGGAGGTCGTGGAATCGGAAGTGCGGGAGGTTGGCCTTCCTTACGGCACTGATGAACCGTCCTGTTATCTTGTCGGGCTTCATCTTGACCAGATAGCCTTCGACGCCTTCAAACTCCTTGATGACGAAGTGCGGGTAGATTATCGTCCGTAGCGAGGACTCGTTCTTCGCGGTGTCCTTCACGACGTACCCGCCTTCGGGACTCCTGACCATCGTGCGCCTGATTGTGATGGCGTCGCCGTCTATGTCGGTGTCCATAAGCCCGCATATCTCGGAGCGACGCATCGTGCCGAAAGCGGCGAGCAGTACGGCCTTTCGGAGTTCTGGACTGGTTATTGCCTTCAACAGCCTTTCAATGTCTTCGTCGGTAGGGGTGTAATAATCGACTCTGGACTTGATGGGTACGGTCGCGGTCACGTTTGCATCTGGGATAAACGTCGTGATGACTGCGGTAAGAAGGCCAAGCGCGTTCTTACAGGACTTTGCAGAATGGCTCACGGCATATTCGTTGATACAGGTCTGCGCGTCTTCTTTGGTTATCTGGGCGATTCGTTTGTTGAGGAGTTTCCCGTACGCGGTTCTCTTGACGATTTGATACCCGTTTATCGTTGAGGGCGACAGCGAGTTTGACTTTATCTCACAGTATTTGTCGATTGCATCCCCAAGCCGCATCTCACTGGACTGCGCGTGCCGCGAGGCGCTGAACTCATTTGCCAGTCTCTCCGCCTCGTACTTCGTCCGAGCAGTGAAAGAACGGTGGACGTACTTTTTCTTTCCGTCCACCATTTCTACGTGGTCAAAGGCTTGCGCCCGCCAGTTTCCTGATTTTAGTTTCCTTGCCTTAGGCACTACATTTTCCTTCTGACTTCCACAACTTTTCCGAGAATAGTGACAGGGATGTTCCTGACGTCCTCCGACGTGAACACCATTGGGTCATACGCGGGGTTGATAGAGACAAGCGTAAGACCATTCTCACGGATGAACAGTTTTTTGCAGACGGCGTCCTCTCCGTTGATAGCGGCGATGACGATGTCGCCCGTTTCTGCATCTGGCTGATACTTGACGATAACGGTGTCTCCGTCCTCGATTTTCGGGAACATTGAATCTCCCTTAATCCTG
>JAZOQL010000191.1:0-1531 GCA_045656065.1 Rikenellaceae bacterium
CATCTCGGATGCCCGTCATTTGTATAATCAAAACGCGCCACCTCCAAAAATGTCCTTCCGTTTTTGTCGTATTCCGCAATGACAACCCTTCCCGATTCGGGTCTGACAATACGCATAGTCGGCAGTTTTCCCGTGAACAGACTTTTCAACCGCTCTTTCAGAGTTGGAATATATGGCTGTTCAATGTCATTCCACTCCAAGTCAATTTGACTAATCGGAATCTCGCCCGTTGGGTTTACGGGAACTGCGTTTTCGTTTTTGATATACATCCAACTGTCGCCTCCGTTTATGTTGATTGTCTTTTCATAGACTTGCAACCCGTAGGCGTGGGATATGTTCTTGTCAAACACAAGAACGCTCTTTGTCATTGGTGTAGTGTATTTCAATTCCATAGGGCATTTAAGAAATTTTAACTTCGTTTATCAAGTCGTATATTTTGTTGCCGTGCTGAATCTGCGTTGTTTCACCAATGCCGCTTATGCCACAAACATCATAAGTCAGAGCAGACAAAAACAAGTGCATACCGATTTTCAAATCGTCTATGCTTTCCGACTTGCGGTAAAGGTAAGGTTTGAGATACGGGTAGAACCAAGACAGCCCCATTTTCGTGTAAATCTCAACACCGCCGATAAGTGCGCAGCACTGACCTACTTGGAACGCTATGGCTTTCTTTATGTCGTCTCCGCTCATATTCTTGTTCAAGGTGTCGAAGTCAATCTCGCCGATATTGTTCATCAGCATCTCCAAAGTGACCAACCGTTCATTCCAACTGCCTCGAAGCGCGTCCTTTACATACTTGCGGTACTGCGACCGAGACAAATGGGAAAGCACGATTCGCGTGGAGCGCATACATTTGATGGCAATGTCCCTGCACCGTCTGAACCTAATCATAAGCGGGTCTGTCTGATGATGCAAGTGATATGTCTCAAAGAGAGAGTTGTTGATTTCGTCAATGCTTCCCTTGTAGCAGCCGCTGACGACACCGCGCCGAGCGTCAATGGTGATTATGTTTCGATTCTCCGACTTGTCTGCGCTGCAAAAAACCTTGGATTCCTGCGGTGACGGTATCGCGTCAACAACATAGACAACATCAACGTCAGTGCTGTCTGCCGAACCGTGTATATACCTTGCTAACAATTCCATTTTTGATGTTTTTAACTCTGCGTGTTACTCTGCGTTTCTTGTTGTAATATTTTTTCAATATGTAAAACGGTATGAACACCGTCACAAATTCTTTCAATGCCCCTCGTTTTGCCTGCCTGCCTTCTTTTGTTGTAAGAACCTGCGTGTATATGAAATAGCAGATGCCGAAAACCATAATGTCAAGATAAAGCACGACATACATTTCGATATTGTTCATCTCCTTTTTCCTTTCTTTTTCAGTTTTGGCAGTATCTTACGCCGAATCCACTCATCGTATCTTTCGCCGTATAGGTTGTTGCCTATAAGCGATTCGGCAGTATTTTTGTCGAATAGGCAAGTGCCGTCAGTAGGCTCTCTCCAATCGTCCCGTTTTGACGGTTTATAATCG
>JAZOQL010000192.1:0-15104 GCA_045656065.1 Rikenellaceae bacterium
ACTCGGGTTTGACAGGCCGCAAGATTATTGTTGACACCTACGGCGGCAAGGGCGCACACGGCGGTGGGGCCTTCTCGGGTAAGGACTCATCGAAAGTAGTCCGCTCGGCAGCATACGCCGTTAGACACATCGCAAAGAATATGGTTGCAGCAGGCATCGCAGACGAGGTGCTGGTACAGACTGCATACGCAATCGGCGTAGCTCAACCTGTCAGCATATTCATCAATACATTTGGCCGCGCTAAAGTACAAATGACCGATGGCGAAATTGCAGAGAGAATTGCAAAACTCTTCGACCTGAGACCTGCAAAAATCGTGGAACGATTCGGACTCACAAACCCGATTTTCGAGGCTACGGCAGCATACGGTCACTTTGGTCGCGACCCATACACAAAACAAATCGAAGTAATCCGAGATGGCAAAGCCCAGAGAATCAATGCAGAATTCTTCGGCTGGGAACGTCTTGATGCAGTAGATATGTTGCGCAAAGAATTTGGTTTGAACTAATCATACACAACGGTGGTTATTGAAGATATTCTGAAGAAGGCCGAGGCTGGAGAGACAATCACGGTTGATGAGGCGCTGAAATTGTGGAATGAAGTTCCGCTGGCTCGGCTGATGCAGGCGGCACACACCCGCCGCGTGGAGCTGCACCCCGAACCAATCGTGACCTGGCAAATCGACCGAAATGTCAATATCACAAATTGCTGCATTTCGGGTTGTCGATTCTGCAATTTTCACTGCACCCCTGCCCAAAGCGACAAAATATTCGTAACCACAATCGAGGAGTATTCACGCAAAATCGAGGAGATGTTGCGACTCGGAGGCGACCAACTGCTGTTGCAAGGTGGGCTGCACCCGAAATTTGACGTGACGTGGTATGAGACTCTGTTCAAGGAGTTGAAACTCCGCTATCCAGAGGTGAAGTTGCACGCACTCGGTCCGCCCGAGGTCGATTACATAGCTCGCCGCAGCTCGCTCACAGTAGAACAAACGCTGGAACGGCTGCGACTCGCGGGACTCGATTCACTACCCGGCGCCGGCGCTGAGATACTTGACAACGAAATACGCAAAAAAATTTCTCCCGGAAAGTGCTCGGCAGACAGATGGTGCGAAGTGATGCACATAGCTCACACTATGGGATTTGCTACGTCGGCTACGATGATGTACGGACACATCGAAACACTGACTCACCGTCTTGTGCATCTGGAAAAGGTACGCACACTGCAGAGTCAGGTACCCGAAGGAATGCCTGGTTTCTTGGCATTCATACCGTGGATTTTCCGCTCGACGGGTACTCGACTCGAAACGGAAGATGGCGTTACAACCAGATTCTCATCGGTTGAATATCTGCGTCTTATTGCAATCAGCCGCCTGATGCTCAACAATATACCCAACATTCAGGCATCGTGGCTAACGGTCGGAGCCCAGACCGCTCAACTCGCTCTTTGGGGCGGAGCAAATGATATGGGTTCGATTATGATTGAAGAGAACGTCGTTAGTTCGGCAGGCGCTCACAATCAGTTCGATGCCAATGGAATGAAGGCTGCCATAATGGAGGCGGGATTCACTCCCCGACTGAGAGACCAAAAATACAATCTGAGAGAAGAAATTTAACTCGAATATAGAGTGATGGATTGAAAAAAATTTTCTACATTTGTACCTTAGTGTATTAATGTAGATTTTTTTTGTTATGTATTTTCCTTTGGCAATAACGTGGGATATGAATCCCGTAATGCTGAACTTAGGTTTCATCGAAGTAAGATATTATGGATTGTGCTGGGCATTGGCCTTAGGCATAGGATTGTGGATTTTCAGCAAAATTTTCAAGCGCGAAAATTTGTCTGACAAGACACTCGATTCGCTGTTTTGGTATGCCGTAATTGCTACGGTGCTGGGGGCGAGATTAGGTCACTGCTACTTCTACGAACCAGCATACTATCTGAGCCACCCAGCCGAGGTGCTGCAAATCTGGAACGGAGGGCTGGCGAGCCACGGCGCAGCATTCGGGCTGCTCATCGGACTATACCTCTTCTCGCGAAAGAACCGACTCTCATATATCTGGATTCTCGACCGCATCGGTATTGCAATCACCATCGGCGGCGCACTAATCCGACTCGGAAATTTGTTCAATTCGGAAATCTACGGAGCTCCGACAACTCTTCCGTGGGGATTCATCTTTGTCAATGGCAATGAAAATCAGACACTACCCTGCCACCCTACGCAACTGTACGAGGCGCTGGCGTATGTGATTATATTCGTGATTCTCTGTGTGATGTACTTCAAAAAAGACATTGCAAGAAAGTGTCAAGGTGTAATGTTCGGGTGGTTCCTCGTGCTGCTGTTCGGAGCGCGTTTCCTGATTGAATTCATCAAAAATGCACAGGTGGAATTTGAGAAATCAATGATTCTCGATATGGGACAATGGCTCAGTCTGCCGTTTATTGTGCTGGGAATCTGGATTCTGATAAAGGCTCGAAAGAACGAATTGCCCAACATTTTCACTTGGGTAAATCCGAGTCGCAAAAAATAATCAAACACTTCTTCAAGTATGGAAATAATTGAACGTGTGATATTTAATAATTTGGTTCGCCAACAGAGCGTAATGCTGCCGAAGGTGGGCGTACTGATGGTGTATAAGGAGGCCGGTCGGTTTGATGCACAGACTCGCCGCGTGATTGCACCCAGACTCAGAGTTGAATTCATAACCGAAACACCGGAAGGATATCCTACGATTATAGACCTGATGATGCGCGAAGGCGCTCAGCGTCAGGAAGATGTAAAGACACTCTATGACCATTGGGTCGAAAATAATTGCTCGAAAACAGACAAGGGCATCAAAATCGGCGAAGTGGGTTTTGCACGCTCGGTTGAGAACAACAGCTACTCGTTCGAGGCGTCTGCCGAGTTACAGGAGCTGCTCAACCCGCTGGACAACTACTCGATAGAGCTCCAGCCCGTAAAGGTGCAACCCAAAGAGGAACACCCCCAAAATGCAACAACGGCTCCCAAGCCAAGCAAGAAACGGAAGAGCCAAAATGTGGTCATCATCTTGATTGTGTTGGCGTTGCTGGGTGGCTGGATAGCCTTCGACCAGGGGATTTTTTCGTCTGACAATCAGCCACAACCTCAACCACAGCCTCAGGTTCAAAATCAACAACAGCCTAAAAAACAGCCCGATACGGTTGCAGTGGCTAAAAAGGACACGCTGTCACAAACCGCAGTGGATACAACTACAACAAAGCCTACCGAAAAAGTTGAAAACAAGGGCAGATTCTGCATCATCGGCGGACTCTATTCGGTTGAGGCAAATGCCGATAAGTTAATCGAAGAGTTGGGCGAAAATGGCAAATATGCCGAAAAACTGCCAGCACGAAACAATCGTATGTATGTCAGCGTCAGACGTTTCGAAACTCGCGCCGAGGCAGAACGATTCCTCAACCAAAACCGCAAGGAACACCCCGATTACTGGATTCTTGAAACACGAAATAATCAACAATAAAAACAACTAAATTTATGAAGAAACTCCTAACTTTATTATCGATTGCCGCTATGAGCATAGCCTGCAACAACACAAAAGAGACAGTGGAGCCTCTGCAACTTGATACGCAGATGACTTCAGAAGAAATTTCAGCGGGAGTCCTCACTCCACGCGTTATGTGGAGAATGGGTAGACTCGGAGAAGCAAAACTCTCTCCCGACGGAAAAACCGTAGCCTACACCGTAACATACTATAACGTAGACCAAAACCGCGGTGCAGCATCACTCTATGTTATGAACGCTGATGGTAGCAACGCTACACAACTGACCGACTTCGCAGGTTCGGAAAGCGACGTACAATGGAGCGCTGACGGTGAGAAAATATACTTCCTGAGCACTCGCAGCGGTAGCGCTCAAATCTGGTCTATCGCTCCGAACGGAACAGCACTGACTCAACTCTCAAATATCGAGGGCGGAATCAACGGTTTCGGCATTGCTCAAGATGGCAAAAACGTGTGGTATGCACAAACTGTACACGTAGCTCCGCGCAAATCGAAAGATGTTTATGCTTATCTGCCGGAATCTAAGGCACTGATTTATGATGACCTGATGGCTCGCCACTGGGACTATTGGGATCAGGGCGATTACAGCCACATCTTCGTAACCGAACTCAAAGGCAACACCATCGCTGCAGGTAAAGATATTATGGCTGGCGAAGCGTGGGACGCTCCGATGGCTCCGTACTTTGACAACGCCGAAATCTCGTGGAGCAACTCAGGCAAATTGTTGGCATACACTTGCAAAAAAATGGCGGGTAGCGAATACGCATTCTCAACAGACTCAGACATTTATGTTTATGACGTAGAATCAGGAAAGACTACAAACGTGACTAAGGGAATGTTGGGTTATGACAAATATCCTGTATTCTCGCCGAACGACTCGAAAATCGCATTCACAAGTATGGAACGCCCTGGTAACGAAGCTGATAAAGACCGTCTGATGGTAGTCAATCTGGCTAATGGCGAAAAGACATACGTTACTCGCGACTTCGACTACAACGCAGCAAATATCCGCTGGAACGATGAAAATACATTGACATTCATCTCTCCGATTGCAGCTACACACCAAATCTGCACTGCAACACTCGACGGTCAAATCAAAGTTCTGACCAACGGCGACCACGACTACACTTGGTTCGACCGCAAAGGCGAAATGATGGTCGCAGGCCGTAATACAATCTCGCAAGCAGCGGAACTTTACAGCGTTAATACCCAAAGTGGAGAATCTGTACAGTTGAGTTTCATCAACAAGCAAATCTACGACAACGTGAAGATGGGCGAAGTACAGAAACGCTGGGTTAAGACAACCGACGGCAAACAGATGTTGGTATGGGTAATCCTTCCTCCGAACTTTGACGCAACGAAAAAATATCCTACGCTGCTCTACTGCGAAGGTGGTCCTCAGAGCGTAGTGAGCAACGGCTGGAGCTACCGCTGGAACTTCCAACTTATGGCAGCTCAGGGTTATATCGTAGTTGCTCCGAACCGTCGCGGTCTGCCGTCATTCGGACAAGAGTGGCTCGACCAAATCTCGGGCGACTACTCAGGCCAAAACATTCGCGACTATCTGGCAGCAATCGACGACGTAGCTAAAGAACCGTGGGCAGACGAAGACCGTATGGGTTGTGTCGGTGCAAGCTATGGTGGTTACTCGACATTCTATCTGGCAGGTCACCACGAAAAACGTTTCAAGGCATTCATCGCACACTGTGGTATGTTCAACTTCGAAAGTTTCTACACTCAAACCGAAGAGCTTTGGTTCCCGACACGCGACTTGGGCGGTGCACCGTGGAGCGACGACCCGACTGCTAAGCGTTCGTATGCTAACTCACCTCACAAGGCAGCAAAGAACTGGGATACTCCGATTTTGATTATCACCGGTATGAAGGACTTCCGTATTCCTTATACTCAGAGTCTTGAGGCATTCACAACAGCTCGCGCTCAGGGCATTCCGTCTAAGCTCGTAGCATTTGAAAACGAGGCTCACCAAGTATTCAAACCGCAAAACAACCTGGTTTGGAATAGCGAATTCTTCGGCTGGCTTGATAAGTATCTGAAATAACAGAGTATGAATATGCTTATAAAAATGATGGTAGTTGTTCTGACGCTTGTCGGAACAACTACTTTTGCATCTGCGCAAGATGTGAATGAGAAAAAGTATAAATACGCCGAAGAGATTGAGAGAATTCGTTCTTTTGAAAAAATGTCGCTTGTGCAATCTGACGGAAGTATGTCAGATGGTTGCAGCGCATTTGAAAGAGCAATCATTAGGCAGGGGGATTCTACCAGATATAAAACGTTGTTTAAAACAGGTGAATATTATAGCCCTAAACGAATATATATTGAGGGCGTCGGAGAGGCTACAAGTAAAGACATCAGCAATGGCAGATGGGAAATAACGTTGAAACCCGAAAAGACTACTACATATAGAGTTGTAACAGAAGATTCAAGAGGATGGCGCAGTAATTCTGATGTTACGGTGGTAGTCCTTGAATCTGAGAAGTACGATTCGGTTATGCAGTTACGAAGTTTGATGAACAATCAACAAAAGAGCTTGCATTACAGAGAGTTAAAAGGTGAAAAGGTTGACCCTTGGAGAAAGTCTATAATCAATAAAATGGCAAAGATGACTCCCGAAGAACGCAAGAAATATGCAGACGAAATGGAACGAAAATACGTTAAATCTAAAAGATAGCATTTATGAAAAAACTTTTGAAACTCGCTATTGCATCAATGATGGTTATCGGAGCAATATCTGCATCTGCGCAAGATGATAAAGCAAAAACTGCTGGAGAGAAATACATTGAGGAGAGCCGTCACCGCTTCGACAATATGACACTTGTAAACCCTGATGGTTTTATATGTGGTTATCGCGCCGGGATTGAAAGAGCAATCATTAGACCGGGTGAGTCTGTTAGGTATAAGGCCATTGCTGAACCTAATAAGCTACCCCGAATAGAGATAAAAGGTGTTGGTCAAACAACAGACGAAGATATCCGCAAGGGAAAATGGGAAATAACTTTAAAGCCTGAAAAGACGACAACTTATACAATTATAGAAAAATTGGGAAGTTCAACTATTGATTATAACTTCACAATGGTTGTTGTCGAAGCAGAAAAGTTTGACTCGATTATTGAATTGAGAAGTCGTATGAATAGTCAGCAAAGGGCTATTCATCTCCGAGAACTCAAAGGAGAAAAGGTTGACCCTTGGGAAAAAGAGATGGTCGACAAAATGGCTAAGATGACTCCCAAAGAACGCAATAAATTCAAGAGATCTCTCAGCCGAAAATACGGCAAATCTGAAAAATAATTGGTTTCCATTGAATAAAAGAACTCCCGACTCGAAAGAATCGGGAGTTTTTAGTTATGTAATAAAGTCTATCGTTGTTCTTTTGCGTAGAATTCTTCCAATACTCCGCGAACGCTCTCGGCAGTCAAACGACCGAAGACCTTCTCGCCAACCATCACAACAGGCGCGAGTCCGCAAGCACCAACACATCGCAGACAATCCAACGAGAACAGACCATCTTTTGTCACTTCGCCTACGCCGATGCCCAGCTCATCTTTGAACTCTTCCAGCACGCTTTCGGCTCCGCGAACATAGCACGCCGTACCCAAACATACCGAAATGGGATATTTACCCTTGGGCTTCATAGTGAAGAACGAATAGAACGTAACTACGCCATAAACCTTCGCAGCAGGAATTCCCAACTCCATTGCTATAACTTCCTGAACTTCAGATGGCAAATAGCCCAACATCTCTTGTGTTCTGTGAAGTATATTTATCAATTCACCCGGGTCGTTTCTGAATTCGGCACAAATTGCCTTTACCTTATCGACAATCGAATGACACATACATACGTTGTTTTCCATATCTACTATTTTTCTTGGGTTGGACATATAACTTTTTTACGGTCGAAATAGTGCGTGTGCAGCAGTTCGTGAGCCAGGTGACTGCACGGAGCACCCAAAAATTCCTTGTACAACTGTTGTATATAGGGATTTTCGTGAGACTTGCGCAACGGCTTATCTCGGTCCTCTTGGTAGAGCGAGTTCATTCGTTCACGAATCACAGACATATCGCCCTTATGGTATGGCTGACCACCGCCACCGATGCAACCACCCGGACAAGCCATAACCTCAATTGCGTGGTAATCTGCACGACCGGCCTTTACCTCTTCTACCAACTTGCGAGCATTTGCCAATCCGTGTGCAATGCCAATCTTTATAGGTGTACCATTGAAGTCGATTGTTGCAGAACGAACTCCATTGAAACCTCTCAGCTCTTCGAAATCAATATTGTCGAGCGCCTTGCCTGTTTGCACTTCATAAGCCGTACGAACAGCAGCCTCAATCACACCACCCGTAGCTCCGAAGATGACAGATGCTCCGGTCGAGTCGCCCAGTGGACGGTCGAACTCGCTATCTTCGAGCGATGCGAAATCAATATTTGCGTAACGAATCAGGTGAGCCAATTCGCGAGTTGTAATCGAAATATTTACATCTGGGTCGCCATCTACGCGGAATTCCTCTCTGTTACATTCAAATTTCTTAGCCACACAAGGCATAACCGATACTACTACCAAATCTTTGCGGTCGATTCCCATCTTCTGAGCAAAATAGCTCTTGGCGATTGCACCGAACATCTGTTGCGGAGATTTCGCGCTCGACAAGTGAGGCAACAATTCAGGGTAGTTCTGTTCCATAAATCCTACCCAACCCGGACAGCAAGATGTCATCAGCGGAATCTTAACTTCACTATTTCCACCGAGGTACTCTTTCAGACGTCCCAGCAGTTCGGTACCCTCTTCCATAATTGTGAGGTCGGCAGCGAAATCTGTGTCGAATACGTAATCGAATCCGAGTCCGCGCAATGCAGCAACCATCTTTCCTGTAACGCTTTGTGAACCAAATCCGAAATCTGCGCCCAAAGCTACACGCACCGCAGGAGCAGTCTGAACAATAACCGTCTTTTGCGGGTCGGCTATTGCACGCATCAGTTCAGTCATATTGCTATGTTCGGTCAGCGCACCCGTCGGGCAGACTGCCACACATTGACCACAGTTCACGCAGTTCGAATCTGCGAGGTTCTTGCCAAATGCCGTACCCACAACTGCCTCGAAACCGCGACTTGTTGCCGACAATGCACCAACAGACTGTATCGAGTTACAAGCCGTTTCACATCTGCGACACATAATACACTTATCCATATTTCGGATAATGGACAACGACACGTCTGGAGTGAATGTTGACATTTCGCCCTGATAGTTTATCTTGCGTATTCCGAGGTCACTTGCGATGGCCTGCAATTCGCAGTCGCCATTCTTTGCACAGGTCAGACATTCGTTGGGGTGGTTCGACAGAATCAGCTCCATAACAGTCTGACGAGCATTGATAACTCTCGCAGAGTGAGTCTTTACCTCCATTCCTTCTGCGCATTCGGTCTTGCAGGCTGGTGCCAGATTTCTACGGCCGGCAACTTCAACCACGCAAATACGACACGCACCCGGATTATTTTCGTAATTCAAATCGTGCAGATTCAAATGACACAATGTCGGAATTTTTATACCAATAGAGGCAGCGGCTTCAACCAAAGTTGTTCCCTTATCAACTTCTACCTGACGATTATCTATGGTGAGTTTTATCTTTTCCATAATTTAGTGCTATTTGATGATTATTGCATTGAATTTACATTTAGCTATACAGCTTCCGCAACGGATACACTTCAACGGGTCTATTGCGTGAGGTTGTTTTACTGCGCCCGAGATTGCGCCCACAGGACATACTCGCGAACAAGCCGTACAACCTTTACATTGCGACGGGTCGATGAAGTAGTGGCTCAGGTCGCGACACTGATGTGCAGGACAGGTCTTATCCTTAACGTGAGCTACATATTCGTCCCAGAAGTTGTCCATCGTCGAGAGTACGGGGTTAGGAGATGTCTGTCCCAATCCGCACAGAGCCGTATCTTTGATAACCTTTGCCAGATTCTTCAGGCTGTCGAGGTCCTCCATTGTACCCTCGCCTTTGGTTATCTTTTCCAATATTTCGTACATTCTCTTGTTGCCGATTCGACACGGAGCACACTTGCCACAAGACTCCTCAACTGTGAATTGGAGGTAGAACTTCGACACTGCGACCATACAGTCAGATTCGTCCATAACAATCATACCGCCCGAGCCCATCATCGAGCCTGCAGCCAGCAGGTTATCATAATCAATCGGCAAATCGAGGTGACGCTCGGTCAAGCAACCACCCGAAGGACCACCCGTTTGTACTGCCTTGAATCTCTTTCCATCTTTGATACCGCCACCGATGTCGAAGATAACTTCGCGCAGAGTTGTTCCCATCGGCACCTCAATCAGACCTACGTTGTTCACCTTACCAGCCAGGGCAAATACCTTAGTACCCTTGCTCTTTGCAGTACCGATACTTGAGAACCACTCAGAACCGTTCAACAAAATCGGAGGTATATTTGCGTATGTTTCTACGTTATTAACGTTGGTCGGGAATCCCTTATAACCCGATTCGCTGGGGAACGGAGGCTTAACCGTAGCTTCACCACGCTTGCCCTCCATCGAGTGAATCAGTGCAGTCTCTTCGCCACAGACAAATGCTCCGGCACCATATCTGATTTCGATATCAAATGAGAATCCCGTACCCATAATGTTTTCGCCCAAGAGTCCCAATTCGCGAGCCTGAGCCATCGCAATCTTCAGACGTTCAACTGCCAGCGGATACTCAGCACGAATATAGATAAGACCATTAGATGCACCTGTACAGTAACCGTTGATAGCCATAGCTTCGATTACGGTGTGAGGGTCGCCTTCGAGAATCGAGCGGTCCATAAATGCACCCGGGTCGCCTTCATCGGCATTACATACCACATATTTCTGTTCGGCCTGAACTGCGCGAGTGATTTTCCACTTCATACCTGTGGGGAATCCACCACCACCTCGGCCACGCAGACCCGAATCCATCACCTCTTTAATCACGTCGTCTGGAGACATCTGCAATGCCTTAGAGAGCGCAGCATAACCATCGCGAGCTATATATTCATTGATATTTTCGGGGTCGATGAATCCACAGTTACGCAATGCTATACGAACCTGTTTCTTATAAAAATTCATATGCTTGCTGTCAGACACGTGCTGGCCTGTTTCGGGAGCAGTGTACAACAAACGTTCAACCTTGCGACCTTTAATAATATGTTCGTTCACTATTTCGCGAGCATCTTCGGGTTTAACACCCACGTAGAATGTGTTATCGGGGATAATCTTTACGATAGGACCCTGCTCACAGAATCCGAAACAACCGGTTTTGATTACCAGCACATCTTCGGGCAGCCCAGCTTCATTTACTGCTGCGCGTAGATTTTCAATAATCTCCGAACTTTTCGATGCACGACAGCCCGTACCGCCGCATACCAATATATGATTGCTGTATTGTGACATATAGCTTTAGAATTAGGTTATTTCACATTAAGTATCAACTCATCACAAGACTCGCCTTTGATGATAAATCTGTCAACAATCTGCTCTGCGAGTTCTCTTGAAACTCGGCCGAACACCACAGGTTCTTTTCCAGGCAGTTGCACCTCTACAGTCGGCTCTGCAAAACAGTAACCCATACAACCGCATTGAGTTACGATCGCATCAACCTTTCGATCATTCAGAATGGTTATCATATTGGTCATTGTCTCTTTGGCTCCGGCAGAAATTCCACACGTAGACATTGCAATTTTTACCTGAACCATTTTTTCCGGGTCATTGCTCAGCTCTCGGATTTTGATATCAGCGCTCAATTTGTCGCGCATCTGAGTGAGCTCTTCAAGCGATCTTATTTTTGTCATACCTATTTTAATTTTAGAGGTTTTTTTGTAGCAAATTTTCATCTGCGACTTTGGCAAATTTAAAAAATTTGTGCATAAAATCAAATACTCAATAAAAAAATTTTTTCATATTATGCCAAAAAAACATATAAATGTTTATTTCGCAAACTAAAAAATTCAAAAATGTTTATTATTAAACACAAATTTTAATTTGCCTATTTCCGGCATAAAAACAACTAAACACCTAATTGTCAGCCATATAACCAAAATCAACAAAATTATAGAGAAAAATCCGAGAATTAATTTTGAAACAAAGATTTCACTAATAGCAATAAAAAATGTAACTTTGCGAAGTATTCAGATAATTAATCTTAAAACCAAATAAATGATGGAAAAAGGAGCAATTTCAAAATTCATCACACACCACTATCGCCACTTCAATTCGGCGAGCTTGGTAGATGCAGCAAAAGCCTATGAGCAACTGCTCAGCGAAGGCGGCAAAATGATGTTGGCAATGGCAGGTGCAATGAGTACTGCCGAAATCGGTCTTTCACTGGCTGAAATGATTCGTCAGGACAAGATTCATATCATCTGCTGCTCGGCAAACAACCTCGAAGAGGACATTATGAACCTGGTTGCACACTCACACTACAAACGTGTACCTAACTACCGCGACCTGACTCCGGAACAGGAAAAAGAGCTGCTCGACAACCATATGAACCGCGTAACCGACACTTGTATCCCTGAAGAAGAGGCATTCCGCCGCTTGGAACACCACCTGGTTGAAGTATGGCAAGAGGCTACGGATAAGGGCGAACGCTATCTTCCTTACGAGTTTATGTACAAATTGTTGCGTTCGGGCAAACTCGAACAATACTATGAAATCGACCCAAAGGACAGCTGGGTATTGGCTGCGTGCGAAAAGAACATTCCTATTCTGGTTCCTGCTTGGGCAGACTCGACAACAGGTAACATCTTCACTGCACACTGTATCAAGGGCGAATTCGAACCGAGTCTGGTTAAAGGCGGTGTTGAAACAATGATGTATCTGGTTGATTGGTACAAGGCTAACGCATTGGGTCGTGGCGTAGGTTTCTTCCAGATTGGTGGTGGTACAGCCGGTGACTTCCCCATCTGCGTAGTGCCGATGATGGCTCAGGACCTCGAATGGACAGATGTACCTCTGTGGCAATACTTCTGTCAGATTTCTGACTCGACAACATCTTACGGTTCATACTCGGGTGCAGTTCCCAACGAAAAGATCACTTGGGGCAAGCTCGACATTGACACTCCGAAATTTATCGTTGAGAGCGACGCTACAATCGTAGCTCCGCTTATCTTCGCTTACGTTTTGGGCTGGTAAGATTGATAATAACCAAACAAACGCAGCCCCTGTTCTTTAGCGGACAGGGGCTTTTCTTTCGTCCCACTCCCACTAAAGAAAAAAAAAGACCTGACCCACAACGGGGCCAGGTCTTAGTATATAGGGGGGAGTTGGAGAAATTACTCAGTCCAGATAATTCTGTCATTATAACCACCTGAAGTTGCAGGCATATTATAGAATGACTTGTTACCACGAACATACAGAATTTGTTTAACATCTGTGATATTCGGGAACTCTTCGATAAGTTTCGATTCGTAATCTGTGTTATACAACTGATTTGAAGCACACTTCAAAGTTCTGAAAGTGTTGTCAGATGAGTAAACACCGAGTTCGGTATCGTGGTAGTTCAGTTCCAACAACTTAACTTCTACACCTTCCGGCAACTTGTAGTATTCGTACAGACGGCTTGTTTCGAAGTCCAAGCAGTAAACTACGTTACCCTTAGCGAAGTACATATAGTCCATCTTTTCGTTGCTTGATTGGCTCTTACCGTTAACGAATGCTCTCGGAGAGTTAGCATCGATAGTAGCAACAGCAGGATCAGCAGACTCTGCAGTAAGTTCAGACCACTTGATAACTTCGATGTTTTTCCACAAAGGATATTGAATATAGTCGTTCAAACCATCAACATAACCTGCCATAGTTGTACTTTGCAACATATGTTGGATGTAAACTTCACCATCTTTTTCAAAGAAGAATGCGATGTGTGAATTTCTTGTACCCGAACCGTTAGCAGATGTACCCATAGCACCAATACGACAAGCTGAGAACAAGTAGTTGTAGCCTTCGTAGTTTGCGATGTCAATGTAACGTGATGCAGACAAGTCGTCAGCAAATGCGTTAGCTGTAGCTTCAACCTCTTCCTTAGACGGAGCTGGCCAGAATGCAGTACCATCGTATGTCGGCAAGAAGATGAATCTCTTGTTTTCAGCATCATTTGCCCAGATAAATTTACCAAACCAAGCATCGCTGAACTTAGAAAATTCTACGACATTGAGTTCTTCAGTAGTTTCGATGTCAGTCATCGGCAAGCCCATAAATCTTGAAGCATAGAAGCTGCTACCTGTAAATGTCTGGTCAAGATACAATCTACCGCTGTTTGCGAGCAACAGACGGAAACCTGATTCGAAGGTAACCATATCCTTGAAACCACCTACAGGCATACTACCAGCAAACTCTTCAGACAAGTTAACTTCCACTTTCCAAGTGTCACCGGCAACAGTCACAGGGTTGTCTTGCAGAATCAAAATCTTAGTCGATTTGCTACCCGGATACCAAATAGCCTTCACAGGGTTTGTACCAACAGTAACGCCAGGGTTTGATTGAGACAAGAAGTTCGGGTAAGATTTATACTTACGAACGGTAATCTTCTTGGTTGGATCATCTGGGAATTCCGGATCCTGAACCTGTTCGTTAATCGGGTAAATGAATGACATATCAGTGTTTCCACCATAGTTGTGCAAGAATGCCCAACCTGTACTTACGGCAGAAGCAACTGTAAGCTGCATACTACCAACCGATACGATACCTGTCAAAGTGTCTCTCACCAACACGTTGATACCCATAGCAGAACCTGCCACGTCAGGCACCCATTGGAAGATACGACCTTCGCACAAAGTGTCGATTGTGTTGTTTGCACCAGATCTTACCCATACATACTTCAATCTCAAAGTATCTTCAGGATTAGTCCAGTTATAGAAATTTACAGGAGGATAAGCTGTATACAATTCACCCAAAGTTGCAGTTCTGTTTTTGAGTGACGAGTTCATATTGGGAACTTCAAAGGTCATAACCTTTTTGTATTCATAGTTCCCTTTATCCTCATAACAAGATGCGAACATCGCTGCAAGCATCCCTATTATAAATAACTTTTTCATAAATTCAACTTTTTAGAGATTAACCCAAAACTGATACTTCCATACGAACAGGTTCAGCACCTTCTGTATCTTCGTATACGGTGCGACCTGCTGCGTCTTCAGCAGCCAACCAACGTTTGAACTGCAGCGCCAACATACGTCTTTCGTCATCAGACAAGTCGGTCCAGTCAGAAACACCTGTCACTTGGATCAACAATTCATACTTCTTGTCAGAGTATTCGCCCAGGAAGACATATTCAACAGAATTGTAACGGTCTGTTGCATAAGTTGTCCACCAAGCAGGTTGAGCAAACGAGTCGTTGATAAACCAGATGCTTTCACGGAAATCGACCTGACCAGCGAAGAAATCTTTGCTGTTTTCGATACGAACACCCAAAGAAACAACATCAGTTTTCAAGTCAGCTGTACGGTACAGTTTCACATACAATGTGTCGACGAACAAACCTGCGCGGAAAACGAATTTTTCGGGCAT
>JAZOQL010000193.1:0-5169 GCA_045656065.1 Rikenellaceae bacterium
AAGGGACCCGCTATGTGGAGCCCGCGTGCGCAATGCGATAAGTATAAATTTACCGAACTGTGGAAGACCAAACTCGAACATACGGACAACTTGTACTTGTGGCAGGATACGGTTTCGTCGCTCGACATTGAGGATATGAAGGTTCGCGGGGTATGGACGCAGATGGGTGTTCACTTCTCGGCAAAGGCAGTAATCCTCACTACGGGCACCTTTATGGACGGCGTGATGCACGTTGGACGCTGTCAGGCCGTAGGCGGCCGTGCAGGCGACCAAGCCTCGACGGGAATTACCCAACAGTTGGTAGCGCTGGGCTTTGAAGCTGGGCGTATGAAGACGGGGACTCCCGTTAGAATCGACGGCCGTACGGTCAATTTTGAGGCACTGACTCCCCAGCCCGGAGATGAAATCCCTTCGAAGTTTTCATTCTCCGATGAAACACAATATATTGATAATCAATGTCCTTGCTACTTAGCATACACCTCCGTAGAGGTTCACGACCAATTGAGAAAAGGTTTTCAGGATTCGCCGCTGTTCAATGGCACAATTCGAGGCATCGGCCCACGATACTGCCCGAGTATCGAGGATAAACTCAACACTTTCGCAGACAAAGACCAACACCAACTCTTCCTTGAACCCGAATCGGCCGAAGAGATTGAATATTATTTGAACGGATTTTCGTCATCGTTGCCGTTGGAGGTGCAGGTCGCAGCGCTGCAAAAGATTGTAGGATTTGAAAATGTACACATCTTCAGACCTGGCTACGCCATTGAATATGACTATTTCCCACCGACCTGTTTGCGCCATACAATGGAAACAAAGGCTGTCGAAGGGCTCTATTTTGCAGGTCAAATCAATGGAACAACGGGCTATGAAGAGGCTGCTGCTCAAGGACTTATGGCAGGCATCAATGCTCATCGCAAGATAAATTCACTGAGCGAAGTCATTCTCAACCGCGACCAGGCATATATCGGTGTACTGATTGACGACCTCGTTACGAAGGGTGTTGATGAGCCGTACCGAATGTTCACGAGCCGCGCCGAGTATCGCATTCTGTTGCGTGGTGATAATGCCGACTGCCGACTGACTCAACTCGGCTATGACATCGGACTCGCCGACCAACAGCGACTCGACACAATGCTGAAAAAGAACTCGGAAGTGGAACAACTGATGAAGTTCATAAAAGATTTCGGAGTTACACCCGAGAGCGTAAAAGAGTATCTTACAACACAGAATTCGCCTGTATTGACCCAAAAACGCAAGTTGTATGACCTCATACTGCGCAACGAAATAACCATCACAGGATTAAGCGAATATGTACCTGAGCTGTCAGAAGTAATTTCTACAATGAGCAACGAGGCCATCGAAGAGTGCGAAATTCTCGTAAAATATGGCGGATACATCGACCGAGAAAAACAAGCTGCAGAGAAGATGCATCGCTTGGAAAATACACGAATCAGAGATGATTTCGACTTCAACTCGCTGCATTCGCTATCAATTGAAGCTCGTCAAAAATTGACAAAAATCCAACCCACAACCATTGGTCAGGCTTCGCGAATACCAGGGGTATCACCTGCCGACATCAATGTATTGTTGGTATATTTTGGAAGATAATAATAGTTTCACAATTAAAAGTTCCACGTGGAACACAAGAAGAAATGAAGAAAATAAACATTAATTTTCAGCAAGACGCTACAAAAAAAATCTATATAAACGGCAAAATCCACAATGTTTCTGTCGGAATGAAGGAAATTCAGCTACAAAATGGCGAAAAATTCATTACTTACGACACATCTGGAGCTTACGGCGACGAAAATCACGAGATAGACATCGAAAAAGGATTGCCAAAATGCAAGTGCAAGTGGAACGAAGAACCAACAGAATTCCACACACAACTGTGGTATGCAAAGCAGGGCATCATTACTCCACAAATGGAATACGTCGCAATCCGCGAAAGCCAGGGTATCGATGGAGCAATCACACCTGAATTTGTGCGAGATGAAATCGCAGCAGGCAGAGCTACGCTCCCAGCCAACAGAATGCACCCCGAAGCCGAACCTATGATTATTGGCAGAAATTTCCTTGTGAAAATCAACTCAAACATCGGCAATAGTGCACTCGGCTCAAGTATAGAAGAGGAAGTAGAAAAGGCAATGTGGTCTGCGAAATGGGGCGCAGATACAATTATGGACCTCTCGACGGGCGAAAATATCCACAAAACCCGAGAAGCAATCCTCAGAAACTGCCCCACCCCAATCGGAACCGTACCCATTTACCAGGCATTGGAAAAGGTTAGCGGCAGAATTGAAGAACTGACTTGGGAAATTTTCCGCGAAACACTGATCGAACAGTGCGAACAAGGCGTAGATTATTTCACAATTCACGCCGGAATTCTTAAAAAACACGTAGAATTTGCTAAAAAACGCACAACAGGAATTGTTTCAAGAGGAGGCTCTATACTCGCGAAGTGGATGTCAGTACGAAATATGGAAAATTTCACCTATGAAAATTTCGACGAAATCTGCAATATTTTGAAGCAATATGACGTTGCTATATCATTGGGCGACGGACTCAGACCAGGCTCAATTGATGACGCCAACGACGCAGCACAATTTGGCGAGCTGGAAACATTGGGCGAATTGGCAGCTCGCGCCCTTGCACACGACGTTCAGGTTATCATCGAAGGCCCGGGTCACGTTCCGATGAATAAGATTAAAGAAAATATGGAGCTGCAACAAAAGTGGTGCCACGATGCACCGTTTTACACACTCGGCCCGCTCGTAACTGACTGTGGTGCAGGTTATGACCACATCACAGCAGCAATCGGCGGCGCTATGATCGGCTGGATGGGAACCGCAATGTTGTGCTACGTTACGACCAAAGAACACCTTGCACTGCCCAAGCGCGAAGACGTAAGAGAAGGCGTCGTAACATTCAAAATCGCAGCACACGCAGCCGACATCGCAAAAGGTCACCCCGCAGCAATTGCTCGCGATTTGGCAATGAGTCAGGCTCGATATGACTTCCGCTGGAAAGACCAATTCAACCTGTCATTCGACCCAGAACGCTCGAAAATGTTCCACGTGGAAATGGTCAAGGATTCAGGCGCAGATTTCTGTGCTATGTGCGGACCAAATTTCTGCGCTATGAGAATTACAAAATCAATTGATTAACAATAAAAACAAAATAGTATGACACCAAGATATATCATTCGTGCAGTAAAACAATTTGTGTTTTATATCACGTTGGCAGTTCTAATAATCGCAACTACAACACTGCTCGAAACCAGCAACTTAGAGGCGTTCAAAAAACTGTTTTTTGCTGCGAATTGGGGGCAGTTGACACTGATTTTAGCTGCACTTTCGGCACTCTACCCCGCCTTTGGATACACCTCGAGAACAATGGAAATTGATGGCGAAAAACATCGAGAAGCCATACTCAAAGCCCTGTCGCTGAGCAATTACAAGCTCACCGAGCAGCGCGATAACATAATGATTTTCAGAGGCGAAACTCCGGGTAAAAGATTGCGCTGGCTAAACGAAGACCGCATAGAAATCACAACACACGCCAACCGAATCGAAATCTCTGGGCCACGAAAAGAGATTGTCACCTTAGTGTTCCGAATCACAACTTACACCAGAGAATAACACACACTTAGAGCTATGTCGAAATACCTGACAAGATTCATAAAAGCATTGATATGCATAGTGATTGCCATCACTATATTATTATCATTGGTACACCTGCTTGACAGCAGCTGGCTGGAAAAATCGGACCCATCATTGATTTTAATCAAATATTTCATTGCCATAGGACTATTTAACGCAGCAATCTGGCCCACGAACTTTTCTACAAAAACCGTCAAAGCCAACGCAAGCAAACACTACGAATTAATCAAAAAGTCTGTCCTGATGAGCAACTACGTGATAGAGAGAGAAATACACGGAAAAATTGAGTTCTCGGGAAAGACAATCTCAAAACGACTAAAGTGGCTGTTCAGCGAAAAAATCGAAATCACAATCATTGACGACAATAACATAAAGATATCCGGACCTAAACTCGAAATCAGAGATGCAATCAACAGACTCGGCTTTCTAATTAAGTCCAACGAATAAATATCAGCGAAATGAAACGGCTTAAAATATTATTAATCTGCATTATAGCTGCAAGCGGAGTTGCGTGGGTAACCAATCCAGACGAAAATCCCGATGCAAAAATCACCAAAAATCTCGAGATACTGTTCAATCTGTTCAAGGAGATAAACTTGTTCTATGTCGACCCGGTCAATCCCGACAGCCTGCTCAGATCGGCAGCCTGGGGTATGTCTCGACATCTCGACCCGTACACAGAATACTTCTCAAAGAAAGATATGAAGGAGTTTGAAATTATGACAACGGGTAAATATGGCGGCATCGGCTCAAGCATCAAACAGCGCAAGGGTGTCGATTACATAATGATTGCCGAACCATACGAAGGCTCGCCAGCCGACAGAGCAGGACTCAAGACAGACGACCGAATCATCGCAATCAATGGCGAATCGGCAAAGGGATTCACATCGGAAAAGGTCAGCTCGCTGTTGAAAGGCGACCCCGAAACAACATTCACAATAGAGATTGAAAGCGAAGCCGACAGTAGCCGTAAAACATTGACAATCAAACGCGAACGCATATCTATACCGAGCGTGGCGTATAGCGGTGTAGTAGCTCCGCAGACGGGCTACATTTCGCTCACAACCTTTGCCGAGGGCGCAGCTGACGAAATAGCCAAAGCATTTGTCGAACTCAAAAAAGATGAGAACATAAACTCGCTGATTCTTGACCTCAGAAACAATGGCGGAGGACTAATCAACGAAGCCGTAAAAATCGTGGGACTATTCGTTCCGCTCAACACCAAAGTTGTCTCAACCAAAGGAAAATTAGAATCTTCGTCTCACGAATATTTTACTGACAATCAACCCATTGACACCACAATCCGACTCGCGGTAATGATTAACGGCAACTCGGCATCGGCATCTGAAATCGTAGCCGGAGCACTGCAAGACTACGACCGCGCCCTAATCAGCGGACAGAGAAGTTTCGGCAAGGGACTCGTTCAGGCTACCCGCCCCGTGGGTCACAGCTCGTATCTGAAAATCACCACCGCAAAATACCATATCCCCAGCGGAAGGTGAAG